>DATHJB010000215.1 GCA_035316325.1 Acidimicrobiales bacterium | reverse complement strand
TGCCTCCGACTGACTGACTGCAGATCGGTCGCAGCCCCAGCCAACCGCTTCGAGGAAGCAGCTCCCACCGAGCATCCAAGATGTCTGTGACCAAACTGTGACCACGTGCTCGCCCCGGGACCCCTGAGCTGGGCTTTCGTGGATCAGTCCGGGTGGAGGGGGAGGAAATCGACCCCTAATACTCAGCGAAGACATAAGCCCAGGTCGGAGACCTGGGCTTGACCCCCGCTGGAGGAGGAGTTCTTGGAGGCTAAGACGACCAGGTCGGTGACCTGGGGGCATTTGGTTGCTCGGGGGGAGGACTCGAACTCCCCTCAACCCCCTCCCGAGCTGTACCGCTCGATCCCGCCCAGTACCTCTCACCTGCCCAAACGCCCCGTCGCTCTCCCGGCCCCTCCCCCGCCGTACTTCCCTGTTCCACCCCGTTTGTGACCACTTCGTGACCAAGGGCAGATCACGAACCGACAGGCGAGGCGTGCTACCCCGGCCAACTCCACGGCTTCCTCCGCTACGGCTTCTCTGCCGCCACTACCGCCTTCGATTAGATCGGCACCTGGCTCCGGACCCGGTTCGCCCGCTGAGCTCCACGTGAGCCAGGTAGCGAACCGGAAGTGTCGCGGTAGTGGCCCCCAGCACAGTGACTGGCGGACGAAAGGAGCTACCCCATGCGGAATCGATATCTCCTGGCGGCTGGTCTCATGCTCGCCGCGCAGGCGGTCCTACCCGCCACTGCCAGCGGAGCGACCGCCGACCTCGAGCATTCCGACTCGCGGCGGAGGTGCGTCGCAGAGTTCGACGCGGCCGTGAAGGAGGACAACGACGCCTACGAGGCGCGCGATCCGGAACGCTACGAGGCCATCCTCCATCCGGACCTCATCTTCAAGGGCCCGGACGGCTCGGTCGTCCAGGGTCGGGACGAGCACATGGAAGGGGCGCACGCCGCGTGGGCCGTCCCCGGTTGGCACTGGAGCGTCACGGTGCTGTCGCGGACGGTGTACGACGGCTGCCATTCGGGCATCGCCATCGTCGATGCTCGCACGACGTATCCGGATCAACCTGAGCTCGACAAGCACTGGTCGGTCACGATGACGATGGTGCGCGAGAGGGGGGAGTGGCTCGTCGCCATGGACACCGTGGACCGCCTACCGGCCTGAAGCAGACCTCTGCCGGGCGCCGTTCACGGGGGACGACGCCCGGCAGAGGTCACAGTGAGCGCTGGTCGGATCGGCCAGGTGGGCCCGCACGAGCTGTGCCTGCGCGACACCCAGCCGGGCGAAGATGCCCAGCGCCTGCCACCAATACTCGGGCTCTCCGGTGACGTGGGCCAACCCGTCGAGGGCTATCGCTTCCTGGATCCCGTGCTCGTTCGCCCTGGCGAGGGCCAGTGCGTGTTCGAACGGCCCAGGATCGGGCTCGTCGATGCGCAACAACGTCTCCCCGAGACCCAGCTCGGCCGCGCATTCCACCGTGGGTGCGGCAGATCCCCGGGCCAGGGCGATCGCTTCGTGATGCAGGTCGAGGGCCGCGGCACGTCGACCGAGGCGGGCGTTCACCAGGCCGAGGTTGCCCAAGGTCAAGGAGGTGAGTCGGGGTGACCGCCCTTCGATGGTCAACGCTTCGCGCAGGAAGCCTTCGGCTTCGATGTCTCGGCCGGCGAGGTGGAGCGCCATGCCGAGGCTGTTCAGCGTTGGTCCGGCCAACCCGGGGTCTCCTCGACTAGCGGTCAGCGCCTCGTGGAAGTGAGCGATCGCCTGCTCGGGCCGGCCGCTCCAGCCTTCCACGCTTCCCAGGCTGTGGTGGAGGATCGCAGCGCCGAGGTGATCGGCGTCGCGCAGGTTCTCCAAGGCTCGCTCGTGGGTCCGGCGCCAGTCCCCGAACTGGCCGGTTCGCTCGAAGTAGGTCCGTAGGACCGCGGCCAGTTGCCAGTCCCGACTCGTCTCGCAGAGCGCCAGCAGCGTCTTGTACTCCGCAGCGAGCCACGCCCATGCCGCGGCCCGGTCAGGCAGGTCCGGCCGATGCTCTGGCGGGTCGCTGACGGCCGGTTCGAACCAGCGCGGCGCCCGATCGATCACATCCATAGCGGCCGTCGTCATCGTCAGGTAGTAGTCATGCAGCCGCTGCCGTGCCCGTTCGGTTGCAGCCTCGTCGGGTGCGAGCATCCGGGCGTACCTCCGGACGAGGTCGTGGAAGGAGTAGCGGTCCCCGCTCCGCTGTTCGAGCAGGTGCGCGTCGAGGATGTTCTCCAGCAGCCGATCGGCCTCGTCGGGGTGGACCTCCGCGACCGCGGCCACGGCGAACGCGTCGAAGTCGGGACCGGGATGGCAGGCCAGGAGTCGGACGATCGGCTGCTCATCCGGTGGGAGATGGTCGTACGACACGGCCAGCGCCGTCCCGATGCCCGGATCGGCGGCCGCCGCGAGCTTCCCGGCCAACGTTCCGACCGACCACAGCGGGCGATGCGCGAGCCGGCTCGCGGCCAGTCGCACCGCCAGCGGAACTCGACCGCAGAGCTCGAGGACACGTTCGAGGTTCGCTTCTTCGTCGGCGATCCGATGGGGACCGACCGCTTCGGCGAACAACGCTCGCGCCTCTCGTGGGGACAGCACGTCGAGGGCCACGGTCGTCACGTCGACCAGTTCGGCGAGTCGGACCCGGCAGGTGATCAGCGTCCGGCACGTCGAGGAACCGGGCAGGATCGGTCGTACCTGGTCGGCATCGACGGCGTTGTCGAGCACCACGACAAGCTTCCGGCCAGCGGTTTCCGAACGCCACGCAGCCGAGCGGGCATCGATTCCATCCGGAATCCGTGCGGGCGGAACGCCCAGCGTACGCAGGAGTTGTTCGAGCGCGGTCAGCGGATCGACGGGTGACCGACCGGGTGTGAACCCGTGCAGGTCGACGAAGAGCTGCCCGTCGGGATGCCGATCGGCCAATCGGTGCGCGGCGTGGACGACCAGGGCGGTCTTGCCGATGCCGGCCAACCCTTCGACCACGTGGATCCGACCCTCGCCGAGGATGCATGCGAGCTCCGAGGCTCGTCCGACGAACCCGGGAACGTCATATGGCAAGGTCGACGGTGCAGTACGGATCCGCGCCCCGAGCGAAGGATCGGCACGCAGGATCTGTTCGTGGAGTCGGGCGAGCTCCGGGCCGGGATCAAGTCCGAGCTCCTCACACAGGACCGTACGGACATCGGCATACGCCGCCAGGGCATCGGCCTGGCGACCAGAGCGATAGAGAGCGAGCATCAGCAGCACTCGGAGGCTCTCGCGCCACGGATGCGCGGCGATCAGCGCGGGAAGCTCGATCGCAACCGCAGCAGACTCGCCTGCGTCGATACGGAGCTCGGCAAGCTTCTCGGCAGCCACAAGTCGCCGTTCCTCCAGCCAGACCGCTCGGGCGCGGATGACACGCCCGTCGATCCCGGCGAGCGCCGCCCCACGCCACAGCCCGAGCGCAGCCGTGAGGCTCGGAATCGTCGCATCGTTCGCAAGCCTGTCGAACTGTGCGGCGTCGAGCGTCGCGCCGGCACCGGTCAGCGCCAGCCGGTAGCCGGGTCCGTCCGTGATGACGACACCGGGAACCTTGCGCCGCAGAGCGGCCACGGACTTGTGGATCTGCTGGCGAGCCGTAACGGGCGGTTCGCCATCCCAGAGCGTCTCCACAAGCTCATCGACCGAGACGACCCGGCCGGAGGCCAGAAGAAGACCCGCCAACAGCTTCTCGACCTGTCGTCCTCCCAGAGCAACCCGCTGCCCCTCCCGCCGAACCTCCAACGGCCCCAGCATGCGGAACTCCACCCGACGACCGTATCCCGTCACCAGATCGCCCTGCCCGGCGGCCCCCGACTCCTCGCCGTCGGGAGAGACTGTCGGACGAACGGTGTAAAGGCCTGATTTGTGGACACCTGATGTGACGAGGGTCAGGGGATCGATAGCAACCAACGGCGATCCCGAGCACCAGTGCAGCAGGTTCCAGCGACCCGGGGCCCGCCACGCTCACCCCGCAGCAGTGCCTCGAGCGCGAGGCCGTCCACGATGATCGGCCAGGCGTACGCGATCCAGCGGCGCTCGCCAGCCGGCTCGGCCACGTGCAGCATTGCCCTCAGCTGGCAGTGGCGGCCGCCAGCGCCGCGAGGAGCGTGACGCCGGTGTCGAGCCACGAGGTTCGACCCTGGCGCCAGGCGATCGACAGGCGGCGCCACGTGGTACCCGCCGGACGCCACACCCTCGACGGTCGCCGCCATGTCGACCGGCTGGCGATCGGGCGCATCGACATCGACGCTGGTCGTTCTCGGCCCGGACACTGGCGACGACCTGGCGCGTACGCGCCACGACGTAGGCGCGGCCGTCCGAAGCCGCTTCCTGGGCGACGACACGGCGCCGGGCCTCCCCCACGCTGGACCCATGACCCTTACTGCTACGGGCTTCACGGCCACGTCACATCTCTGGGAGATGTTCCTCGACAGACAAGCCGACGAGACGACGTCGGTGGACATGGTCGCCGCCGGCGTCAGCGACATGACCGCCGGACGGCTCGGAGCCATCGCGGCGGCCGCGCTGGCCCTGATCGGCATCTTCCTCGGTGGGCGGGCATTGGCCCGCTCCGCCGGCGGTACCGGCTCGGCCCCTCGTACCAGCATGATCCTGGGCCTGATCGCCATCGTTCTTGGTGGGCTAGTCATCGCCACGTCCGACGGCAGCGTCGGGACCGGCAACGGGCTGGGCGGAGCGATCGTGGCGATCGTGACTGGGCTGATCGCCTTGGTCCTCGGTGGGCTGGCCCGAGCCCGCTCCCGCCGAGAGGCGTGATGCCCCGCGGGCTCGTTGCGTCCTACGACCTGCCGACGGGACGACGATAGATCGCAGCTCGGACCGGACGCGCAGCGGCCCCCAGATGGGTTCAGCACGCAGGACCCACCGGCCAGAAACCTGCGGGACCACGGCCACATCAACCGTCCTAGTCCGGCCCCACTGCAGCAGCCGACCCGGCTCGATAGCGCCGGTTACGTGCCATCTGCCAGGCCTCCACCGATCGATGTTCTGTGCGGGTCGGAGCGGGCCCGGTCGAGCGTTGGCTCGTTGGTCGGAGGATCCGATGACAGGCGCTGGGGTGGCGGATGTCGGCCCCCGGGGTGCGCGTTGTAGCGTCGGGCCGCTTGGGAAGAAGGGGTGCGGAGGGGATCGATGAAACTGCTGGTGCGTGGGGTTGTGGTGGGTGTGGGTGTGGTGGCTCTGGCGGGGTGCTGGCCGGTCCCGGGGGCGAACTCGGACCGGACGAACGTCACCCACGACGACGTCATCAACGAGAGCTTCGGGAGCTTGGTCGAGCGGTGGCGGTGGACGAGTCCCCATGGAGCGATCTCGGCGCCGGTGACATCGGCCGGCGGGGTGCATGTCGTGAGCCGGTGCTTCCTCGACACGCTCGATCCTGACGATGGCGACCTGCGGTGGGAGGGGAACATCGAGCCGGGTGGCTGCTCGCCCGTGAGTGGTCGAGATGACCACGTGGGGGAGCCCTGGGTGGTCAGCAGCCCGCAGGGCGACGAGGTGACCGCCGGGTACGGCTGGATCGACGAGTCGACACCGGGGATCGTCGGCGCCGATTGGCGGGGCACGCACTTCGATGTGACCGACGGTGACGTGACGGGGACCTCGGGTGATTTCACCGTCGCAGTTCGCGGCGAAACCCTGGTCTCGTCGATCGTGGTTGATGCCGGATCGGGTGTTCCGGCGAACCGCGTCCGCCTTGACGGTCGCGAGTTCCTGCTGCACCTCGACGGTGCGCCGACTCGCTCGCTCACCTTGGGAGCCGACCTGCTCTATCACTCCGGCGACGGCGTGCTGGCTATCGAGCCGGGCCCTGCTGCGTTCGGTCCGGGGGTGCGGGGCTATAGCCGCGCTGAGGCCCGTCCGGACTGTGGTCCGGCACCGGCCCCGACTGGTGTTCACCTGGTTGAGTGCCCGGTGTGGGCTACCCCGACCGACGGCACCCCCAGCGTCCCCGTGCTCAGCCCGGATGGCTCGAGTGTCTTCGTCCGCACCGACGCCGGCACTCTCTACGCCATCGACGCGGCGACCGGGGCCGTGCAGTGGACAGCTCCCGGACTGAGCCCGGGCGGCCGACCAGCGCTGGCGGACGGGATCCTGTGGGTGCCCTCGGGCAGCCTCGTCATCGCCTACGTCGCCGCCGGCTGCGGTGAGCCCACCTGCAGCCCATGGCTCACGACCTTCATGGGCGTTCCGACCGACCAACCGGTCACCGACGTCACTGTCGTCGACGACATCGTGTTCGCCACCTCCGACGGTCAAGTCTTCGCTGCCCGGAACTGCATCGGCCCCTTCTGCGGCATCGGCTGGTCGGCCCCTGGGCACGGCCCCATCGTGGTTAGCAATGGCCGGCTCTACGTCACCGACGGCGCCGACACCCTCATCGCCTACAGCGTCCCCTCATAGACCCGCAGCACCCGAAGCACACCTCGGTCTCCTACTGCCGGCGTCACCGACGGTTGCCCGCTCAGGATCGCCGGATCTGTAGCCGAATCTGCTGCGACGGCGCCTGCTGTTCTGTGCGCGATCACCTGGGCGCTGACGCTGCCGAGCGCCAGCTCGGCGACGGGCCGGCGGCCGTGGCTCGCCGAGCCCGGCAGGTGGCCGGGGCGGGAACCGAGCTTGGCGATCGCAGCGGCCGGGTCGTCGGGGACGACAACCTCAACGTCGTCCACCCGCGCGTCTAGGTGAGTCAATAGGCCATGATGAACGGCGTGACCGTCAGCAGCCGGATGCCGTGCTGAAGGCATGCGGCTCAACATATGAGTCACCTTCGGGGTCGTCATCAACCTCGCGATCGTGTTGGCCATCACCGCCAGCCGGCCCTGGTCCGTGCGCTGACCACCCTTCTCCCGGGTGGTCAGGCGGGAATGCCCGCCGGGCAGGGTTCTCCAACCCTGCCCGGCGGGCGCTCGGCTTCAGCGACTCGGGGTCATGCTCGGTCGGCCCGGAGGAGGATCGCCCGCAGGAGCTGCTCAAGCACCTCGGGCGGGTCGTCCTCGGCCTCGCACGCGGCCTGCCGGTAGATGTCGTCCGACTTGTCCCGCCACTCGCCCTCGATCTTGGCGAGTTCCTTGCGGCGCTGCCCGAACCCCGGCCATTGGTCGAGGACCTCCTCCAACCGGTCGTAGAACACGGCGTAGCTGTCGCTGACCAGGGTCTGGGGCTGGCACTCTGGAACGGCCCCGAGCAGTGAGTGCAGATGGAGGTTCTCCGTCTCCGTCTTCCGGCGGGCCTCCTCTGCCTCGGCCACCGGCTTGCCGTTGGCCCGGCTGCGGGACTCGACGCCGGCGTCACCGTCGAACAGCACGTAGGTCGGGATCCCGAGCTCGGTGAGGATCGCCCACGGGACGGCCAGGTTGCCCTTGCCGTTGCCGACGACCACCGAGATGCCGACCGGGTCGAACCCGTTCTGTCGATCGGCGAGGCCCCGCAGTAGGGCCGCGTCCGTCAGGCCCTCGACGAGCACGACTGCCCGGGCGAAGACGGCCTCTGCCAGGTGCCGCCGGAGGGTGATCTTGGTGCGGAGCTTGACCTGGTCGGGAGTCACGATGCCCTGGAGCCGGCGAGTGACTCCGGCGATCGTCGCCTCCGTCATGGCTGCCGTGGGCCACGGCCGTCGTCCCGACCGCTTGCGGAACCGCCGCAGCTGCTCGTACCGCGACGGATCGATGAAGTGCTCGGAGTGCGTGGCGTAGACGATCTGGGTCCCTCTCGCGTCGCGGGAAGCCAGGTCGGCCAGGGTCCTGGAGAGGTGCCGCGCCTGGGTGGGGTGCTGGTACAGCTCCGGCTCCTCGATGGCGAGCAGCAGACCTGGGGCGGCGTCGGCCTGGGGACCGGCGGCCAACACCTGCACCAGGGCGATCGTGAGTGCTCGCTGGAAGCCGTGGCCCTGACGTCCGACATCGGTCTCGAGACCGCCGTCCGCCACGAGCAGCCGCACCCCGATGGGCGGGATCCTCACCTCGGGCGCCTGCGGATCGACGACGACGGACCCGCCGGGGACAAGGCGCTCGAGCAGGTCGGTGATGCGGTCGCCGACCTCGCGGAACATCTCGCTGCCGTGGGCCGACATGATGTCGGCGAGCTCCTGGGTGTTGTGGTCCTCGAGCTTCTGGAGTCGCTGTCGAACGTTGTCGGGGATGGGCGCCGACCGCTCGATGAGCTTGCGGATGGAGGTACCCCCGACATCGCGGGTCTCGCGCTCCGGATCGGTGATCGCCGGGATCAATACGTAGTCGAACAGATCGGGGATCTTGCCAAGGAGATCGCCGGCCGGGATGTCCGATGGCACGAGGGCCTCCGGGTTAGAGCGCTCCCAGTCCGCGAGAGCGGCCTCGACGGCGTCAGCGCTACGGGCAGCCGGCAGATCGAGCTCGGGGTGCTGCTCCCGAAGGAGCCGGTAGGCCGCGTTCTTGTCGCTGGCCCTCGGCTGCACCCGAACCTTCTCGAACGGCGGGTAGGCCGACCCCGGACTGGTCACGCGCAAGCCCTCGGCCTTCGACCACGTCCGGCGCACGGTCACTTCGCCCCCGACCACATACTGCCGGACGATCTCGAGGTCGCGGTCGCTGAACTCGCCGAAGGTCACCCCCACCGACACCTCGGCGTCCGTCGCCCGGCCGCCCACGTCCAGGTCGTCGAGGCCGTAGTAGTGGAAGAACCAGTCGAGGGCGCGCAGCACCGACGACTTGCCGGTGCTGTTGGCCCCGACGAGGACGGTCACGTCGTCGAAGGAGATCTCCAGGTCGTCGAGACAGCGGAAGTTCTGAACGTGGACGCGCAAGATGCGCAAGATGGCCTCCGGGATGAGATCAGCGAAAAGGTGGGACAAGCGTCGGAGCGCCGACGCGACCTAGCGGGAAGTCCAGACCTGTTTCACCTGATCAGGCGATGCCGACACGGGCACCGCCAGGCGATAACGCATAGCCGATCACTCTATTTCATCATCCGGCCCTGGCCGCGCAACACTCTTCGTAGTGTTTCCACTACTGCTCCGTCGTTGAGGTCAATCGTCGGCGCTTGCTCGATGACGACGGCCCAGACGAAGAGAGACTTCGGTCCTCGGGCTGGTGACCGACGGCTCTGCCCGCACCGGCTGGGCGCAGGAGGACGATCGGGTCATGGACGACAACCGTGGATTCGTTCCCGGCTCACTCGCCGCTGCGACGACATCCTCGACCTGATCGACACCGCCCTCGCCTCGTGCCCGTCACCTCGGTCGCCGTGGCGTCGGCGGTCCGGCCAGGGAGCCGCGCTGGCGGCTGGTGGAATGGCACCCCCTCCCGCGCCAAGAGGTTCTACGGTGGGCTCGTGAGCGAGACAACGTTGTACGACTCAGCAGGTGACGCGGTGGCATACATCGCGGACGACTCCTCCACTATCTATCTGTGGCAAGGCGAAGCCGTGGCCTACGTGGATGGAGACCGCATCTACGGATGGAATGGACAACATCTCGGTTGGTTCGCAGACGGCATGATCCACGACGGTGGCGGCCTGCGGGCCGGCTTCGTTCGCGAGAGGTGCCCTGTGGTCACACGAGTCCAGCCTGTCAAGAGCGTGAAGCAGGTTCGGCGGGTCAAGAGCGTGCGCTCGATAGCGCCCATTCGTCCGGTTCTTAGTCACTCGATGTCCTCGCTACCCCTTGCAGAGTTCCTGGAGTCGGGCCGGTAACACTTGAACACCCCTGGGCATCATCCAGATCGGCACCTGGTGAGGGCAACCTGGATGATGTCTTGAGGTCATCTGCGCAACCTGCAGAAAGGCGGGCAGGCGTGCGTGGAACGGGGTTTACCCCGTTCCACGGTCTTGTCCCGACCTCGTGGACACGGACCCCGCAGCCTCTCCCGCTGCACCTGCCCGTCAGCACATCGAGCGCATAACGCGCCATGGTGCCGGCAGCAGCCTGAGCCGCACATATCGGCCTTGGTCTCAGGGGGTGAACGCAACGGTCTTGGTTGAGCTGTCGTTCGACCGAGGGTGAGGGCTGTTGTGGTGAGGCTGAGCGAGGCGGAGAAGGCTCGGATCTGCGAGTTGCGGGCGGCGGGGTTGACGACCCGGTTGAT
>DATHJB010000214.1 GCA_035316325.1 Acidimicrobiales bacterium | reverse complement strand
ATCTCGGTGATGTGGAACAGCCGCAGGTGGGATGGCCGGCAGCGGTCGGAGCTGTAGGTCTCGTAGAACGTGAGGACGTAGTACGGATCGTCACCGGTGGCGGTGCCCAGGAACAGCACCCGGGGGTCCTCCTTGCCGGTGAGCGACAGCGTGTAGGCGTGCAGCGGGTCGTGCCGCTTCTCCATCAGGGCCCGTCCCGCACCGCTCACCAGGATCTGTCCGGCCATCGCGTCACGTCCCTCCGTCGGTGTACGTGGTGTGCAGATCGTCGATCGTGGCGTGGATCGCATCGGCGACGCGCGGATAGGCGTCGTCGGCCAGGTTGGCGAGCGACACGCGCACGCTCCACGAAGTGGCCTCGAAGCCCCGTCCCGGCAGCGCCACCACGCCGTACCGCTCGGCCAGGTGGATCGGGAACACCAGCGGGTGCTGCGACACCAGCAGCCAGCGGGCGAAGGCCTCGCCGTGACGCCGCCGGGCCAGCTCCACCACGTCGAGCAGGGTGTAGTAGTGGGTGTCGGCGCCGGTCGGCATGTCGAGCTCGAGCGGCTCCAGCAGGGCGTGCAGGCGTCGCTCCAGCACCTCGCGGGTCATCGCCAGGTAGGCCTTGCCCTCGTCGAGCAGGGCGAAGCCGGCGAACAGCGCCAGCTTGACCTGCTGCGGCGTCGCCAACCCGGCGATGTGGTAGAGCGCCACCTCGCGGCTGTCGGCCACCACGCGGTCGACGAAGGCGAAGCTGTCGAGGTCGTCGGTGACGGAGCGGTAGCGCTCGGCCCGGAAGCCGCGCTCGCCGGGCGGCTGCTCCCGCAGCAGGCGGTCGATCACGTGGTCCTCGTGCATGGCGATGAACGCCAGCCGCTCCCCCGTCGCCCCGAAGTGCTTCGAGAACGAGTGGACGCACACCGTCTGCCGGGGCAGCTCGGCGATCAGCGAGTCGAAGCCGTCGACGAACGTGGCGTAGGCGGTGTCGGCCAGGATGATCAGGTCGGGCCGCTGGGCGACGACCTCCTTGATCGTCCGCAGCTCGTCGGGCCCCAGCGACCGGGTGTCGGGGTTGCCCGGGTTGACCAGGAAGAACGCCTTCACGTCGGGGTCGAGCAGCTTGCTGAGCTCACCCATCGGATACTGCCAGCCGGCCGACTGGTCGGCCTCGACGTGCACGATCTCGAACCCGAACTCGGCCATGTTCGGGATCTGCAGGTAGGGACTGAAGACCGGGGTGCCGATGGCGACCTTGTCGCCCGGGCCGACCAGGCCGTTGCGGCGCAGGCTCTGGAAGCAGTAGCTCATCGCCGCCGCCGCGCCCTCGGTGGCGAACAGGCGGAAGCGGCCCGGGGCCGACGCCGGGACACCGTGGGTGACCAGCAGGTACTGGTGGGCCAGCTGCTCGACGTGGGTGAGCATCCGGTGCGGCTGCGGGTAGCGATCGCCGAGGATCCCGACCACCAGCTCCGCCACCCAGGCTTCGGGGTCGAAGCCCAGCGCGGTCACGCCGTGGTCGACGACCGCGCCCAGCAGCATGGCGCCGGGTGCATCGTCCTGCTTGTCGACGTAGTCCGTCAGGCGCTCGGCGATGCCGTCGAGCTCCGGGTACCAGCCGGCGTCGGGGCTGTGGACACCACGCTCCGCCTCCCCGAGCGCGAACTGCCCGAGCAGGTGGAACGCGTGCCGGGGCGTGGTCGCCAGCCAGTTGGGCTGCCCCTTGCCGGCGTCGAGCACCTCGGGCACGTCGGCCTTGGCGGCGTAGCGACCGAGCTCGTCCTGCAGCTCGAAGGGGCTGAGGGCGCCGAGCGCCAGTGCGGTGTCGTCCACGTCAGACCAGCGGCGAGAGGACGAAGCCGACGGCGACGGCGACGACCACGAAGATCAGCGTCGGCACCATGAACGAGTGGTTGAGCACGTACTTGCCGATGCGGGTCGTGCCGGTCTGGTCGAAGGCGACGGTGGCGATCTGCGACCCGTTGGCCGGGAGGAAGTACATGCCCATCACCGCCGGCCACATCGCCGTGACCAGCGCCGGGCTGAGGCCCAGGCTGAGGCCCACCGGCACGATGGCGTTGGTGGTGCCCGATTGGCTCGTGGTGAGCGCACCCACGATGAACAGCGCCAGGGCGAAGAGGATCTTGTAGTCCTCCACCACGTCGCCCAGAGCGTCGTTGATCTCCGTCTGGTGGGCCAGCACGAACGTCGAGGCCAGCCAGGAGAGGCCGAACAGGGCGATGGCGCCGGTCATGCCCGAGGTGAACGTCGGCTGCTTGGCCACGTCGCCGCCCTTGGCCTTGGCGACCAGCAGGATCAAGGCCGCCACCACGCCCATCACCACCTGGATGGTGATGGTCACCGACACCCGGGTGGCGTCGTCGCCGGTGCCGACCACCGGGCGCAGCCCCTCGAAGAGCCCGGTGATGATGATGAACGCCACACCGGCCAGGAAGATGAGGGCGGCCCGCTTGGCGGTGGGCGGCAGGGCCTTGGTGTCGATGTCGTTGGTGTCGGGCTCCTGGAGCTGACCGGAGGCCAGGCGCTGCTGGTAGATCGGGTCGTCCTCCAGCTCCTTGCCGTAGCGGGTCATCACGAAGGCGCCGACCGCCAGGCCGATCAGGCACGCCGGCCACATGACGATCAGCACCTTGGTGAGGCTGAAGTCGAAGTTGGCGTTCTCGAACGACGTGACCAGGGCGGCGGTGGCGGCCGACACCGGGCTGGCGAGGATGCCGACCTGCGAGGCCAGCGACGACATCGCCAGCGGGCGCTCGGGGCGGATCTTCTGCCGGTACGACACGTCGTAGATGACGGGGAGCAGGGGGTAGTAGATGAAGCCCGTGCCGGCGCCGACGGTGAACAGGAACGCCATCAGCGGCGCCATGTAGGTGACCGACTTGGGCCGGCCCCGGATGGCTCTCGCGGCTTGGGCGACCATCCAGTCGGTCCCCCGGGCGGCCTGCATCGCCGACGCCGCCGTGATGACGGCGATGATGATGAAGACCGCGTCGGTCGGCGGGGCCGCGGGGGCCAGCTGGAACCCGTAGACCAGGATGAACACGCCGACCAGGCCCCAGATGCCGAGCCCCGCTCCCCCGGCGCGGACACCCATGTAGATGCAACCGATGACCACCGCGCCGTGGAGGATCAGCTCGACAGTGTCCACGGGCCGGGAGCGTAACAAGGAGTGGTTGAATCACCACGGATAGTGCCGAAGTGGTCGGCGGGTCAGACGGTGGTCAGTCGGTGTCGCTGCGCAGCCAGGCGAGGAGGGGTCGGCGGATCGCCTCGCCGCCCCGGTAGGCGACCTGGTGCGGCGGCCAGGCGGCGACGGCCTCGGCCAGTCGGGCCCGGAGGGCGGGGCGTTCGGCGACGGCGCCGAGGGGGACCTGCTGGGTGCGGATGGTGAACACGATCGCCCCGGTGTGGGGCAGGCGGGTGAGGGTCTGGCGCTCGCTGCGCAGCCACAGGCGGTGGGGCGCCTCGTCCTGGGTGACGGGCGGGTCGGGCGGCGGCGGGACCTCGGGGGCGTACAGGTCGGGCTCGTGGTGCACGGTCCAGTTGCGGCGCCACACGCCGCGCTCCCGGCCGGGGCGGAGCCGGTCGAGGAAGCGGTCGACCTTGTCGGCCAGCTCGGCGGAATAGTCGGGCACCGGGTCGTGGACCTGGGCGAGGGGGAGGCCGAGCTTGTCGCGCAGGCGCCAGTGCGAGGGGAAGCTCAGCGACCCGGCCCCCAGCACCCACCGCCCGTCCCGCTCGACCAGCAGGCACAGGTCCTCCGCCACCAGCCGCCCCGCCGCGTCGATCGGGTGCCGGTCGGCTGCTCCGGGTTCGGGCTCGGGCTGGGCCTGGGGCTGGATGGCGGCGAGCAGCTCGGCGGCGGCGGCCTCGGTGCCGTCGATGGCGGCGACCACCTCGTGGTGGTGCGCGGCGAGGATGTGGCGCTTCTCCTCGAGCTGGCCCGGCACGTCGTCGCCGCCGAGGAGCCACGGGTTCTGCCCGAGCCCCCGGGTGCCCATCCGGACGAACGGCGGGCTCGTCGCCGGCTCGATCTCGTCGAGCCAGGTGGGAGCGGCCATGGGCCCGTGTCTATCCGTGCGGCAAAGTAGGCGCATGGTCGGCACCCTCGATTGGCTTCCCGCGACGGCACACCCCGAGCTCCTGGCGGCTCCCACGGTCACCGCGCTCTCGCAGCTCGACGACGAGGCCGCCGGGTCGGTGCGGGTGGCGGCGATCGACCCGGACCTGGCCGACACCGCGGCGTTCTGCAAGACCTACCAGGTGGGCCTGGACGTGTCGGCCAACTGCGTGGTGGTCGCCGCCAAGCGGGGCGGTGAGCGCTGGCTGGCCGCCTGCGTGGTGCTGGCGACCACCCGGGCCGACGTCAACGGCCTGGTGCGGCGGCAGCTCGACGCCCGCAAGGTGTCGTTCGCCCCGATGGACGTGGCCGTCGCCGAGACCGACATGCAGTACGGCGGCATCACGCCGGTGGGCCTGCCGTCGAGTTGGAGCCTGCTGGTCGACGTCGCGGTCGCCGCGTCCGAGGAGGTGGTGGTGGGCAGCGGCCGGCGCGACTCGAAGCTCCTGCTCCCGGGCGCCCTCCTCGCCCGCCTCCCGGGCGCCGTCGTCCTCGACGCCCTCGGCCTACCGCCCTCCTGAGCCCGGAGCCCGCACGAGGAACACCACGGGGCAGCCGTCGAGCACCCGCGTGTCGACCCGCCGGTAGCCGAGCGCCGTGTAGAGCCCGACCCCCGGAGTGTTGGCGGCGCCGGTCGACACCTCGAAGCGCGTGGCGTCGACCTCGCGCTCGTGGACGGCGGCGACGAGGGCCCGTCCGACCCCTCGGCGGAACTGGGCGGGGGCCACGGCCAACCGCTCGATCTCGACGACATCGTCGCCGCGGGTGTAGCCGACCAGGCCGACGAGCCGTCCGTCGTCGTGGACGCCGAGGATCGTCAGGTCCAGGGCCGCCACGTCGGCCGCGGTCTCGACGAGGCCCGGGATCCGGTCGTAGCCGATGAGCTCGGCCTCGACCTGGTACGCCGCCCGCTGCACGTCGACGATCGCGGTGGCGACGTCGGTGGCCCGGTGGTCGACGGTGGTCACCTCATGGCGGAGCATCGAACCCGGATGATGGCAGGGGCGCGGTTGACTTCCCGCATGCTTATCGAGCGGCCGTGGCTCTGGGCTTCTCGATCACCCACTGACTGCAAGGATCTCGGCCGTGACGGACGACGACGAGAACACCATCACGGCCGAGGACATCGCATGGGCCAACCGGACGATGCTGGTCCGGGCGGCCGGGTTCACCCGCACCGCCGGAACCGTGCTGGTGGTCGTCGGGATCGTCGGCGTGGCGGCCGCACTGTGGGCGATCGTGCGCACCCAGCAGGAGATGATCCCGATCGAGTTCCTGAGCGCCTTCCCGGAGTTCGGCGACGAGAGAGACGTCTCGGCCGCCGACCGCGCCGACCAGTTCTCCCGGAGCTACGGGGTGCTGGTGCTACCGGTGATCGGCGTCGGGCTCGGCCTGGCCCTCCGGTTGATGGCCGACGCCGCGGTCGTCCGCGTCGGTGGGTCGCTCAGCGGGTTCGAGGTCGGCCACCGGCTTCCGCCCGAGGTCGGCGACGAGGACGAGGACGAGCCGGTCGATGGGCCGGTCCTGCCGCCCAACCCCGGGGACTACGAACCCGGGGGTTAAGGCGTGAGCAGGACGAGGGGGATCTCGCGGTCGGTCTTGGTCTGGTAGCCGGCGTAGCGCTTCTGGCTGGTGGTGACCTGCGGCCACAGGCGACCACGCTCTTCGGCGTCGGCGACCTTCGCCGTCATCGCCTGCTTGGCGCCGCCGTTGTAGGCGACCTCGACGTCGGGGTTGTCGCGCACGTTGAGGAGCCAGGCGGGGTGCTGGTCGTCGCCGCCCCGCGACGCCACCACCACGATGGTGTCGCCGTCCTGCACCGGTGACGTCAGCATCACCGTGTGGGGCCGGCCGCTCTTGCGACCGGTGGTCGTCAGCTCCAGCGCCGGCATGCCGCCCGCCTGCCAACCGAGGCGGCCGCCGCTCACCTTCAGCACGCCCTTGTGCACGGCGTTCATCGTCTTCAACGCGAAGTCACTCGGCATCCACCCATCCTTGCTCAGGTGAGCGGAGGAGGCGCGAAGAGGCCGATCCGGTTGCCGGCGGGGTCGGTGACGAAGCCGTAGACGAGGCCGGACGGGATCGGGGTGGCCGGGACCAGCACCTTGCCGCCGAGGTCCTCGACCTTGGCGCAGGTGGCGGCGACGTCGCCGACCTGGATGCACGGCACGGCGTAGGAGCTCGGCTGGCCGTCGGGCAGCGGCACGGTGGTGTCCTGGATGCCGCCCTGGAGCAGGTGGCCCTGGCCGGTGGTGATCACCGAGTACGACTGCTCCTGGGCGAACGTCCAGCCGAAGGCGCCGCCGTAGAAGCGACGGGCCGACTCGGGATCGTCGGTGCCGATCTCGAACCAGCCCACCGGAGCGCCGGGCGTGAGGGGGTCGGAGGTGTCGGTCGTGTCGGTCGTGTCGGTTGCCATGCGACCACCGTGGACCCGCCCGGCGACAGCCCTATGTCGGGAATTCCGAGGAACCCGAAGAGATCACTCGAGCAGCGACAGGATCCGTGCCGGCGGCGAGCCCTGCATCGTCGGCTGCCGGGCCTGCGTCACCGTCTCGCCGGTGAGGCGGGCGTCGGCGATGCGGTCGAGCCGGAACGCCCGCTCGTCCTGGCGCAGCCGGCAGTAGGCGACGAGGTACCACGTCTGCCCCGACCCGCCGGCGAGGACCAGGGGTTCGACCACCCGGGTGGTCACCGCGCCGTTGCGGTCCTGGTAGTCGATCTCCACCACCTGCATCCCGAGGATGGCGTCCTCGACGACCCCACCCGCCTGCTGGCGCACGTCGCTCTCGTGGGGGAACAGCCGGATGCGGCCCGCCAGCCGCTGCGCCGCCTCGGCCTCGTGCGACGACATCACCCCGACCACCTTGCGGACGGCCGACCGCAGGGCGTCGGCGAAGGGCGAGTCGCCCGGCCGCGCCAGCGCCACGGCGAGCGCCGTCGCCTCCTCGGGCGTGAAGTTGACCGGCGGCAGCGTGTGCGACTTGTCGAGGGCGTAGCCGCCGCCGGGCCCGGGCGTGGCGTAGATCGGGACACCGGCCTCGAGCAGGGCGTTCAGGTCGCGCTCGACCGTCCGGACGCTGACCTCGTACCGGTCGGCGAGCTGGCGGGCGGTGCGCGGCCGGGGAGCGAAGGCCCGCAGCTCTTCCACGAGCGCGTAGAGCCGGTCGGTGCGGTTCACCCCACGAGCAGCTCGGCGCTGACGACGATCGGCAGGTTCAGCGGCAGCGCCGCGACGCCGATGGCCGTGCGGGCGTGCCGGCCGGCGTCGCCGAAGACGTCGAGCAGCAGCGCGGAGACGGGGTTGGCGACCGCTGTCGTCTGCCCGTAGCCCGGCTCGGCGTTCACGAAGGCCGAGACCACGAGCCACGCCCGCACCCGGTCGAGATCGCCGCCGAGGGCGTGGCGGACCCCGCTGAGCAGCGCCAACCCGGCCTGCCGCGCCGACGCCTGGGCGTCGGTGAGGCTCACCTCCGTCGGCACCCGCCCGAACGGACCGACGGGCGCACCGTCGGGACCGAGGGCGCCGTGGCCGCTGGCGAACACCCGGTCGTCCACCACCCGCACCCATTCGAATGGGATCTGGACGCCGGGCGGTGCGACCGGCAGCGGTGGCAGCTCGATGCCCAGCTCGACGAGGCGCGCTTCGGCTCCCATGGCGGAGAGCTTGCCACGGGCCCGGGCGGCAGACTGGCGCGATGGCCGACGAAGCCGACGAACTGCCCGACGACATCGACCAGGCGAAGACCCTGCTCTACGCCCGACCGATGGAGACCTTCGTGGCCGAACGGGACGCGCTGGTGCGCCGGCTGCGGGGAGCCGGCCGCCAGGACGACGCCAAGGTGGTGAAGGCGCTGCGCAAGGCGTCCCGGCCGGCCTGGACGCTCGACGCCGGCTTCCACGCCGACCCCGACGCCGTCGAGCAACTGGCGGCCGCGGTCAACGAGGTGATCGAGGCCCAGGCGGGCCGGGGCGACATGCGCGACGCCACCCGTTCGCTGCGCGACGCCGTGCAGGCGGTGGCCACCAACGCCGCCGGCGCCGCCAAGGCCGCGGGCGTCAACGTCGACCGGGCGTCCCTCGGGCCGGCGCTGCTGGCGGTGGTGGCCGACCAGGTGGCGTTCGCCGAGCTGCGGCAGGGGCAGCTGGGGGAGATCCCGACGGCGGGGGCGCTCGACGTCCTCACCAACCCGCCGCCGCTGCTCCCGGTGTCGCCGTCGGCGGTGGCGGCACTGGTGGCCTCCCGGCGGACCGAGGAGGAGCCGGAGGAGTCCACCCCCGTCCCGGCCCCGGTCGACCTGGCCGCCCGCCGGCGGGCCCGGGAGGCGGTGGAGGTGGCGGAGTCGGCCGCCTCGGAGGCCCGGCGCGAGGCCGACGACGCCGACCGCGCCGTCGCCGACGCCCGCGCCGCCCTGGACGCGGCCGAGCAGGCGTTCCGTCAGGCGGAGGTCGACGTGAAGGCCGCCCGGAACGTGATCCACGACGCCCAACAGACCGCCAAGTCCGCTCGCACCGCGGCCCGCCAGGCCGACCGGGACCTAGCCGCCGCCCGCAAGACCCACCCCGTCGCCTGACCCTGCCGGCGCCTGAACGCTCGCGGGGGTGGACGACTCTCCGACGCAGCTGTTGATCGCATTGCCGACGAAGTCCCACTCGTTCTCGTTCAGCGACTCGTTGATAGGGGTCGGTACGGGGCGTACGAACGTCGTGTACAGGTAGATCACCCGCTGACGTCCCAGGCCGTCGAGCCAGCGCCGGACGGCACATGGTGCGACCTCCGGGCTCAGGCCTTCGGCCTCTTCCCGGGCCCAGATGGTCGACGACATGAACTCGACCATGCCGGCGTCGTCGAGGCAGTCGAACGCCTGGGGGAAGGCGACCTCCTTCTCGGGTGCGTCGAGGGCCAGCATCGGGTCGGCACCGTCGAGCACGCGGAGCTCGATGAGGCGATCGGCTCCGACGCTGCCGACGAGCTCGTCGGCCATGCACGAGGCCTCGGCGTCGGTCAAGGTGCCACCGGAGCGCTGGTGCAGCGCGTCCATGACCGCCGCGAGGAGCGGTTCCCCCTCGGTCATCGGGTCGACCGTGTCGTCACCTCCCCGCGTCAGCAGCACGAACGCCGTCGCCCCGAGCAACACCACGGCGACGCCGGCAGCGACGAAGCCCACCGGGCTGCGTCTCCTGCGGGCCCGGGAAGTCCTGGGACGAGGCGACGGCTCCGCCCCGAGCACCGACACGTGATCCGAGGGGCGCTCGCCGAGAGGGTCCGTGGTGCGCTGGCGGTGGTCCTCGACGTGGCGCGACCAGCGGACGCCACTCCAGTACCGACGCTCGTGCCGGCCGTAAGGGTCGGGATACCAACCCGGTGCCGATGGTTCCATCGCGTTCCCCCAACGCCCATAGTAGCCACTATGGCAAGAGGCGTGCGACACCCTCCGGCAACGCCCACCGGAGCGACGGGGCGCATCCAGCGCTTCCGAGGCGTACTGTCGGAAGTGGCGAAAGAAGTGTGAAAGGCGGAGGCGAGATGGCGGACGGGTTCCAAGTCGCGCGGTTGATCCCCGTGAGCGGGATCGCCAACACCACCGAGGCGGAGATGCGGGCGACGTCCGCGCTCCTCGCGGTCCTCACGATCGTGCGCGACCTCTCCCTGGCGCTGCTGACACCGATCGGTGCGTCGGCCGCCCGGAAGGCGACGGTCGAGACGTTCATCGAGACCACCTTCAAGCTGGGCGACGGCACGGTCGTGCGGCCGGACGGGCTCGTGCAGGTCCGCTACGGCGCCTCGTCGTGGAAGGCCCTGGTGGAGGTGAAGACCGGCCACAACACGCTCGACGCCGACCAGCTCAACAGCTACGTGAGCGTTGCCCGTGACCAGGGCATCGACGCCGTCGTCACCATCTCCAACGAGATCGGCATCGGCAGCGAGCACCCGTGCGACGGCGTCAGGGTCAAGGCCAACTCGAAGGTCAGCCTCGCCCACTACTCGTGGACCGAGGTGCTGGTGCAGGCGGTGCGCGCCAAGGTCCACCGGGGCGTCAGCGACCCCGAGCAGGCGTGGATCCTCGGCGAGCTGATCCGCTACCTGGAACACCCGGCGTCGGGGGCCATGGACTTCGTCGACATGGGGCCGAACTGGGCCACCGTGCGGGACAGCGCCCGCGCCGGGACGCTGCGCAAGGCGTCGCCGGAGCTGCGTGACCTCACCCACCGGTGGGACCAGCTCGTGCGGTTCGCCGCCCTCCGCCTCGGCTCACGGACCGCCGCGGACGTCCAACCCCTGGTCCCCCGAGCCCAGACGGATCCCAAGGTGCGCTCCGGGTACCTCGCCGACCAGCTCACGACCAGCGGGCTCCTCGACGCCAGCATCCGCATCCCCGGCTCGGCCGGCGACATCCAGCTGGTGGCCGACCTCCGCGCCCGGCAGGTCACGGCCAGCACCGAGGTGGGCACCCCGACCGACCGCGGCAGCCGCGCCCGGATCACGTGGCTCCTCCGCCAGCTGCCGCCGGACGCCCCGGACGACCTGTCGATCGAGGCCTGGCCGCTGCGATCCCGTGAACCCGTCATGGCCACCCTGGCGCAGGCGAGGGAGGTCCGCGACGTCCTCCTGGATCCCGGCGGGCGCGAGATCCACCGCTTCCGGCTCGTCCGGCGGGCCGAGATGGGCCAGCAGCGCAAGAACGGCGGCCGGTCGCCCGGGTTCATCCAGAGCGTCACTGGCCTGGTCGACGCGCTCTACGAGAGCGTCCTCCAGCAGGTCGTCCCCTGGACCGCCCGGCCGCCGCAGGCTCGACCGGCGCCGGCCCCGAAGGAGCTGGTCGAAGAGCCCATCGACGATGCCGAGCTGCTGGGCGTCGCCATGGTCGCGGCCCGGGACAACGCCGAGGAGACGACGGGTGACGCTCCCCGCACGCGGACGTTCGTCCTCTCGGCCGTCGATCCCGCCGAGGACGACGCCGACCCGTCCGCGTCCACCTACTGGCGGCGTCCGACGACCCCGGGATGAGTGCGGAGCGCCTCCCGGGGTAGGGAGGCGGTATGGGAGAGGCGGAGGCGAGCGTGGGTGGTGCGTTCGTGACCGAGCGGAGGTGCCTGGCGCAGACGTTCCGCGACGTGGGGCCCGACCGGCCGACGCTCGCCGGGGCGTGGACCACGACCGACCTGGCGGCCCACGTCGTGGCCACCGAGCAGCTCGCCGGGGTGCCGACCTTCGTGGGCCGGGTGGTGGTCGCCCGCTACGGGTGGCGGCTCAACGAGCTGTTCCGGTCGACCTACCAGCGCGACGTCCGCCGCTTCCGCCGCCTCGGCTTCGACACCGCGGTCGAGCGGCTGTCGGGCGACCCGCCCCGGCTGCTGCGCCGCCCCTCGGTGGCCCCCGTCGGCCTGTTCGAGGTGTGGGTCCACCACGAGGACGTCCGGCGGGCCAACGACCTGCCCGTCCGCACCACCGACGAGAACCCGGACCTCGTCCCCTGCCTGCGCTGGCTCCTGCGCTACCAGCACGGCCTGCTGGGCTACGTGACCCTGCGCCTGGAGCTGCCCGACGGGCAGGTGCTGACAGGCTCCGGGCCGGGCGAGCCGGTCACGATCCGGGGCACCCCCGGCGAGTGCCTGCTGTGGCTGGCCGGCCGCCGCGACGTGACCTCCGTCGAGCTGGACGGCTCCACCAACGCCGTCGACCGGCTGACCTGCCTCGACATCCGGGTCTGACGGCCCGCGGCCGCGCCGCGGGCTACCGGCTACCCCTCGTACGGAGGCGCCTCGCCCCAACCCCAGCGGGGGACGGGAGCGTGCTCGACGAGCTCGGCGCCCGCCTGCGAGTTGGCGAACGCCAGCCGGGTGCCCCACTCCAGGTAGGCGAGGAGGGCGGAGCGGAACTCGGGGTCGTCGGGGAGCCCGGCGTCGTCGGCGGCGAGGCTCATCAACGACACGAAGCGGTGCCGCTGGTCGGCGGTGATCGCCAGCCCCTCGTGCTTGCCCAGCATGTGCTCGTAGCCGCCCAGCTCGTCGGTGTACTGCGACGGGCCACCGAAGACCTCCGACCACCACGTCGTCACGTGGTCGCGGTGCTCGGCGCTCACGCCACCGGGGAACAGCCGGCCCAGCAGGTCGTCCTGCTCGACCCGGTCGTAGAAAGCGTTGATCATCCGCTCGATCGCGGCCTGCCCGCCCGCCCAGTCGTACAGGGTCGGGGTCGAGGTCGGTCGAAAGTCGTTCATGGCCGCAAGCTATCGACGGGTACCGTCGAGCGTGCCCGAACTCCTGGTCTCCCTGGTGGCGCGCGGCATCACGGTGTCGTTCGGGCCCGCGACGGTGCTCGACCGCGTCGACCTCACGATCGGCTCCGGCGACCGGCTCGGCGTGGTGGCCCCCAACGGCACCGGCAAGTCGACGCTGCTGAAGGTGCTGGCGGGCACGATCGCGCCCGACCAGGGGTCGGTCTCCCTGGCGCCGGCCACCGCCACCGTCGGCTACCTGCCCCAGGAGCCCGAGCGGCGCCCGGGAGAACCGGTGCGCGCCGCACTGGCCCGACGCACCGGCGTCGCCGCCGCCACCGTCGAGCTGGAGGTGGCGACCCTGGCCCTCGCGGTGAGCGAACCGGGGGCCGACGACCGCTACGCGCTGGCGTTCGACCGTTGGCTGCGGCTGGGCGGCGCCGACCTCGACGTCCGGGCCGCCGAGGTGGCCGCCGACCTGGGCCTGCCCGAGGTCGTGCTCGACCAGGACATGTCGACCCTCTCCGGCGGCCAGGCGGCCCGGGTGTCGCTGGCCGGCATCCTGCTGTCGCAGCACGACGTCCTGCTGCTCGACGAGCCCACCAACGACCTCGACTTCGACGGGCTCGACCGGCTGGAGCAGTTCGTGGCCCGCTCACCGGCGGCGATGGCGATCGTGTCGCACGACCGGGCGTTCCTGGCCCGCACGATCCGCTCGGTGCTCGAGATCGACGAGCACCACCACCAGGGCACGCTCTACAACGGCGGCTGGGAGGCGTTCCAGGAGGAGAAGGCCGTTGCCCGGCGTCACGCCGAGGAGGCCTACACCGAGTACCGGGGCACCCGGCGCGATCTGGAGGACAGGGCCCGCCGCCAGCGGCAGTGGGCGGTGGCGGGCGTGAAGCGGGAGTCGAAGCGACCCCGCGACAATGACAAGGCCCAGCGCGACTTCCGCATCAACCGCACCGAGAAGCAGGCCGCCAAGGTGCAGATCACCGAGAAGGCCCTCGACCGGCTGGATCAGGTCGAGAAGCCGTGGGAGGGCTGGCAGCTGCAGCTCGACATCGCGGCCGCGCCCCGCAGCGGTGACGTCGTCGCCCGGCTGACGGGTGCGATGGTCGAGCGGGGCGACTTCCGGCTGGGGCCGATCGACCTGGAGGTCCGCTGGGCCGACCGCCTGGCGATCCTCGGCCCCAACGGCAGCGGCAAGACGACCCTCCTCGCCGCGATCCTCGGCCGCCTCCCCCTCGCCGCCGGCGACCGCTGGCTGGGCCCGGGAGTGGTGGTCGGCGAGCTCGACCAGGCCCGCGCCCAGCTGACCGACACCCGGCCGCTGATCGACGCCTTCACCGCGGCGACCGGGCTGCTGGTCCAGGAGGCTCGGAGCCTGCTGGCGAAGTTCGGGCTGTCCGCCGACCACGTGCTGCGGACGGCGGCGTCGCTGTCGCCCGGGGAGCGGACCCGGGCCGTGCTCGCCACCCTGATGGCGCAGGGCGTGAACTGCCTGGTGCTCGACGAGCCCACGAACCACCTCGACATCGCCGCCATCGAGCAGCTGGAGCAGGCCCTCACCACGTGGCACGGCACCCTCCTGCTGGTCACCCACGACCGGACGTTCCTCGAGGCCGTCGACGTCGACCACACGATCGAACTGCACCTGCCCGCCGCCTCTGGCTAAAGGCTGCCGTCGGTAGCCTGCGGCATGGCAACCACCACGGTGCAGGTCCCCGGCGCCGACGGGCTGCGGCTGGCCGCCGACGTCGCCGGGCCGGACGACGGGCCGCCGGTCGTGCTGCTCCACGGCGGCGGGCAGACCCGCCACTCGTGGGCCGGCACCTGGCGAGTGCTCGCCGACGCGGGCTGGCGGTCCTGGTCGGTCGACCTCCGCGGGCACGGCGACAGCGACTGGTCCGACGACGGTGACTACTCGCTCGACGCCTTCGCCGCCGACGTCACCGCGCTGCGCGCCAGCGTCGGCGGGCGCCCGATCCTGGTGGGGGCATCGCTCGGCGGCCTCGCCTCGCTGATCGCCGTTGCCGACTCGGAGGACCAGGCCGCCTTCGCCCGGGCGCTGGTGCTGGTCGACGTCGCCCACCGGGTGGAGAAGTCCGGGACCGAGCGGATCGGTGCGTTCATGACCGGCAACGAGGACGGTTTCGCCACGCTCGAGGAGGCCGCCGACGCCATCGCCGCCTACAACCCGCATCGGCCCCGCCCGTCCAACCTGTCGGGGCTGGCGAAGAACCTGCGGCAACGCCCCGACGGCCGCTGGGCGTGGCACTGGGACCCGCGGTTCGTGAGGGGGAAGTTCGGCTCGGCCGACGAGACGCGCGCCTCGGTCGTCGAGCCCGACCGTCTCGAGAAGGCGGTCGACGGGCTCACGATCCCCACCCTGCTGGTGCGCGGGCGGTCGAGCGACCTGCTGAGCGAGGAGGGGGCCCGGGATTTCCTGGAGCGGGTCCCCCACGCCGAGTTCGCCGACGTCGCCGGCGCCGGCCACATGGTCGCCGGCGATCGCAACGAGGTCTTCAACCAGGCGATCCTCGGCTTCCTCGAACGTCATCGCACGAATCCGTGAGATTACGGATGTGCCGCCGGGGCCGGTCGTCTTAGGGTTCGTCCCGGCACCGGATCCCTAGCGGGAGGCGGGTCGACGGCTCCCGAGCCGACGATCCACAGGGAACCGCACCACACCCGGGGGAGCCCAGCTCACAGCTCGGGCTCCCCCGAGCGCGTGGCTCGTTCACCGATACCGAACCGATACCGCCACCAGGTCTCCTCGATACCCGTCCGACACACCACTCCAGACGGGGAGACGAGACCATGTCCACACACGACACCCTGGCGACCTTCGAGGCCGGCGCGAACGGAAGCCCGACCGGCCCGGGACGCCTCGAGCGGGCGGCACCGCTCGCCGGCGTGCTGTTCGCCGTCGCCTTCGGGATCGGCCTCCTGAGCTCCGGCGACACGCCGGCCGTCGACGCCCCCGGCAGCGAGGTCATCGCCCACTACGAGGACTCCGGCCCGGTCTTCGCCGGCATCGCCGCCGCCGGCCTCGGCGCCGTGCTGCTGGTCTTCTTCGCCGGCGTGCTGCGCGACCGGTTGCGGCAGACCGGGCCGGAATGGCTGGCCACCGTGGTGTTCGGCGGTGGCGGCGTCTGCGCGACCGGGATCGGCATCTTCGGCATGATCCAGTTCGCCCTGATCGACGCCGCCGAGCTCGGCCAGCCCGAGGTGGCCCAGACGCTCAACATCGTCGACAACGACAACTTCCTGCCGGTGATCGCCGGCATGGCCGTGATGCTGCTCGCCACCGGTTGGCACACCCTGACGTCACGGGCGCTGCCCACGTGGCTCGGCTGGGTCTCGCTGGTCCTCGGCATCGTCGCCGTGGCCGGACCGGCCGGGTTCGTCGCCTTCATGCTCTTCCCGGTCTGGGTCCTCGTCGTCGCCGTCGTCCTGTTCCGCCAACCCGCCGGCACCTGACCGGAGGCCCGACCGCCGGTCAGGTGGCGTCGGGTCGGCAGGGCGAACAAGCATGCCCGGGTCGACGAGCCAAGGAGCCCGGGCAACGGTGAACGTGGGAGCACTACGGGGGAGGCGCGGCATCGCCGCGGGAGTGGCGGCGGCCGTCGTGGTCGGCGCGGTCGTGGCCTGGCGACTGGTCGCCGACGGATCCGACGGATCGGGCCCGTCCCGCGAGGAGATCCGCGACCACCTCGACGAGCTGCCCGGCGCCGACCCGGCCGAGGTCGGCGCCTACCTCGCCGGCGAGAACGGCGCCCCCCTGCAGGAGGCCACCACCGTCGGCCGGCGGATGGTGGCCGCCGGCCCGACCGCAGCCTGTCCCGAGCTCGAGGCGCTCGAACAGATGCCCGAACCTCAACCACTGGCGACCGCCACCGCCGCGGTTCCGGACCCCGTGCTCCGCGAGGGCTACGGCGCCCTGCTGGGTGTGCTGGGCCGGGCCCAGACGTCGTGTGCCGCCGACGACCGCCTCGACGCCACCACCGCAGAGGATCTCCGCCTGGTGATGACCGGCATCGAGGGGCGACTGGACCAGCTGGGGGTCGACCTGTGAAGGCACGCGTCACCCTGCTGCCGCTGGCGGCACTGCTGGTCGCCACCCTGCCCAGCGCCGGCACCGCCCAGGAGCCGGCCGCCGAGCCGCCGGTGTGGGTGGCGCTGGGCGACTCCTACTCGTCGGGCGAAGGGATCGCCGAGGCGGCCGGCGAGTGCCAGCGGGCCAGTGGCGGCGGGTCGGGCTCGGCCTGGGCGGCGGTCGCCTACGAGGAGTTGTGGGGAGCCGAGGCCCGGGCCGAGAACCAGGCGCTCGTCGCCTGCACCGGCCACAAGTCCCACCAGGCCCCGTCCCAGCTCGACGAGGCCACCGCCCGACTCGGCGGCCGCCGGCCCGACGTGATCTCATTCAGCTTCGGCGGCAACGACATCGGCTTCTCCCCGATCCTGCAGGAGTGCCTCCTCGACAACGTGACGCTCGGCGTGCCGTTCACCGACATCGACGACCACGGTTGCGCCATCACCGAGGAGGAGATCCGCGACCGGATCGACATGCTCGCCGGCCGCCGGTCCATCGGCGACGGGTACTACGGCCGGTGGCAGCTGCCGCAGCTCTACGACGAGATGGCCGACGCCGTGCAACCCGGCGGGCACGTCTTCGTGCTCGGGTACCCGCAGATGTTCGAAGAGGTCGACCGGTGGCCCTGGGTCAACCGTTACGTGTGGCAGTCCTGCGAGTGGATCGGGCGCAAGCACATCGAGAAGATCCGCAACAGCGGGGCCCGCCTCAACGACGCCGTCGAGGGCGCGGTGGACGATGC
Organism: Acidimicrobiales bacterium; assembly: GCA_035316325.1. Classification (NCBI taxonomy): domain Bacteria; kingdom Bacillati; phylum Actinomycetota; class Acidimicrobiia; order Acidimicrobiales; species Acidimicrobiales bacterium. The sequence continues at coordinate 11,331 of DATHJB010000214.1, read as the reverse complement.
CGCCGCACGACATCCAGACGTGGAGTTCCACTACCTCGACGTGGCCGACGTCTACGAGAACGACGACAGCCGACACGGCCTGTGCACCGACGACCCGTGGCTGAACGGCCTGCAGGTCAGCCAGGACGGCAGCTTCCGCGTCGAGCGCTCCTACCACCCGAACCAGGACGGCCACACCGCCACCGGCCAGGCCCTGGCCGCGCTCATCGAGGACGACGTCCCCGAGCTGCTCGAAGGTGACGACGACGCGGCGACGGCCGGCGACCTCGAGGATGCACTGCTCACCCCGGACGATCTCGTCCCGGGTCGGTTCGCCGTGGAGGGCGTGTACGACGTGGCCTCCCAGGCCCGCACCTACGGCTGCGTCGACCCTCGTCAACACACCGAGACCTGGGACGATGCGCGCTGGAACCAACTGATGGTCCAGGCGGCCGATACCGACGTCACCCCGGACGGGGCGCAGTTCGTCGGCAACGTGCTCGTCCACGAGGACCTGCTGGTCTTCCCCGGCGCCGACGAGGCGGCGGCCTACCTGGAAGAGGCACGCCTGGGTCTGGCCGACTGCGCGGGCCAGGTGGGCGAGACGCCCCTGGCCTTCGTCCACGGCGGGTGGAACGGCTACGAACGCCGGGCGAACTTCGGCCTGGACTTCGTGGTCCAGCGGGGCAACGTCGTCGTGGAGCTCCTCTACTCCGCCGGCGCCGCCACGAACCGGGACGACCTCGCCGACCCCGAGGCCTCGGCCCTCGCCCGCTCCCGCCAGGTGGTCCGACTCGCCCTCGACAAGATCGATGCCGCCTGACCCCGCACCAGAGCCACGCAGCCGATCGCGCTCCCGCTTGACGGCAGACTGAGGGTATGGATCTGGGATTTCGGGGTGAGGTGACCGACTACTACCACCGATACCGGCGTGGGTACCCGGAGGCGGTCTTCGACGTGCTCACCGAGGCGTTCTCGTTGACCGGCGACGACGTCGTGCTCGACCTCGGATGCGCGACCGGCCAGCTCAGCCTGCCGATGGCGCCGCGGGTGCGAGCGGTGATCGGCATGGACCCCGAGCCGGACATGGTGGGTCGCGGGCGCGCCGCAGCGGCCGAGCGTGGGCTGGGGAACGTGACCTGGGTCGTGGGCGCGGACTCCGACGTGCCAGCTCTGGGAGCGTTGCTGGGCGAGGGTTCGCTGGGCGCGATCACGATCGGCCAGGCGTTGCACTGGATGGACGCCACCCAGCTGTTCCGGGTGGTTCGGCCTTTGGTCCGGACGGGCGGTGGGCTCGCCGTGATCGTCAACGGCAGGCCGGTCTGGCTCCAGGACAGCGGCTGGTCCCGGGCCCTTCGAGAGCTGCTCGAGCAGTGGCGGGGGAAGAAGCTCACCCGAACCTTCGGCTCGGACGACGAGGACCGCGCGGAGTATCGGGCGAACCTGGTCGAGGCGGGGTTCGCGGTGCACGAACGGACCGTGGAGTACTCGGACACGATGGACCTGGAGCAAGTCGTCGGGAACGTCTTCTCGGCCTTGCCGGTCGCCGAACTGCCCGCGCCGGAGCAGCGACCCGAGTTCGCGGAGCGGGTCGCCCGCGCTCTGGACCCGCACGCGCCGTTCACCGAGCACATCCAGGTCACGGTGCTGGTCGGCCTGGTGGAGTAGCTCACCGATGCCCGCATCGGGTCAGGGACGGGCACCATCCCCCGCCTGGGCCGATGCCCGCGGCGGTGGAAATGTCGGTGGGGGCAAAGCGTTCTGAGGGGTGTCGGGGCTCGGGGGCGTGATGTTGGAGCGAGAAGGGTTCGCGGCTTGGTACCGGGAGCAGCATCCCCGGGTCCTGGCCGCGCTGACGATCGTCGCCGGGAGCGCCGACGTGGCCGCCGACGCCACCGCCGAGGCGTTCGTGCGGGCCTACGAGCGGTGGGACCGGGTGCGGACCATGGGTTCGCCGGGCGGGTGGCTGTACCGCGTGGCGCTCAACGTGGTGCGCCGCCGGGCCCGGTGCCTCGGGCGCGAGCGCGACCTGGTGCGGCGGGCGGTGCTGCGCACGGCGCTGCCGGCCCCGGCCACGTCGACCGCCCCGTCGTCCCTCCAGCCCGAGGTGTGGGCCGCGGTGCGCGCCCTGCCCGACCGCCAGCGCACCGCGGTCGCCCTCCGCTACGTGCTCGACCTGCCCGAGGCCGAGGTGGCCGCGCTCATGGGCATCACCCGCGGCGCCGCCTCGTCCTACCTCACCACCGCCCGCCACACGCTGGCGGCCCGACTCGCCACGGACGACCCCCGGTTCGAGGAGACCCACCATGGATGACCTGCAGACCCTCCTGCGCCCGCTGATCGAGCGGCCCGAGACGCCGCCGCTGCCCATCGACTGGATCGCCGACCAGGCCCAGCGGCGCACCCATCGCCGGCGGGCCCTCACGGTCGCCACCGTGGCGGTGGCCCTGGCCGCGGTCGGCGTGCCGGCCTGGCTGGTCGCCCAGCCCGCCGCGCCCGGCGCCGACACCCGGACCGCCGCCCCGTCGGCCACCGAGCCGCCCTCCTCGGCCACGCCGCCGACCTCGGCCACCTCGGCACCGCCCCCGGCCGACCCCTTCGGGCCGACGCCGCCGTGGGCGGCCGCGCCGCTGCCGGCCTCGGCCGCCCCGGCCTACGTCGAGGCCGCCGACAGCGACCCGGACGCCGCGGCGAAGTGCCCCGTGGTCGCCCCCTCCGACCTCGGCGAGGGCGCCGGCGCCACCCCCCGCATGACGACGCGGGGCCAGCCGGGCCGCTGGGGCGTCGAGTACGACCTCGCCGGAGCGCCCGGCACACCCGACGACGGTGCGCTCGCCACCCCCGACGCGGGCCGCAACACCTTCACCGTCTACGCCATCGTCATGCCACCGGTGCCGCCCGGCATGGGCGAGTCGATGGGCCTCGAGTCGGTCCGTGACCTGGTGACCCAGCGGCCGGTGGTGCACACCTGGTCGGACGGCAGCGTCGCCGGGTGGGGAGGCGACCTCCCCGGGACGCCCCAACCCGACACGTCGATCGTCGTCGACGGCGAGGTGGTCCCGATCCCCGACCTCACCCCCGGCCCGCCCGCCGAGCCCGAGCCGGAGGACATGGTCGTCCAGTTCCAGCTCCAGGGCGCCGACCCGTCGTGCCTCTACGCGGTGCACAGCTACCTGGGCGAGGCCCACACCTTCCACCTGGTCGAACACCTCCGCCGCCTCGCCAGCCCCTGACCGGGATCAGGCGGCGGCGAAGGTGGGGGTGATGGCCCGGGTGATGGCCCGTGCTCACGCGCCGGTGCCGCCCGTCCGCCAAGATCGTGTGCCCGACATCCGGGCCGCCGTCGAGCGGGCCGGGGCGGGGCCGCCACCAGGGGCACGGCCCGCCGGTCGTTCCCTTGTTCTGGGTGCCCGGGGCGGGAGTCGAACCCGCACGGTCCAAGAGGACCACAGGGGTTTAAGCCCCGTGCGTCTACCAGTTCCGCCACCCGGGCGGGCAGGTGCAGGCTACGTCAGCGCCTGGGTCAGCCCGAGAAGCCGGCCAAGTGGCCGTCGCCGCGGAAGAGGAGGCGGCTGCCGTCGCTGAAGCGGAGGAGCGCCCGGCCGGTGAGGGTGCTGCCGTCGAGGCCCTCGAGGTGGAGGACGTGCTCGCCCGGCTCCAGGGCGACGCCGTCGTCGCTCCGGGCGGTCACCTCCCAGTCGTTCGGACCGGGCACCGCCGCGCCGTCACGGATGACCACGAACACGTCCGCATAGCTGGTCACGACTTCCTGCCCGTTCACCACCAGCTTCTCCAGCAGCATTCGCGTCGTGCGCACGAGCGAAGGCTACGCGTCGCCGCGGGAGGTTTCTCGACGTTCGGCGTTCACCTGAACGTCAGGCAGCCTGCTCACCGGCCTCACCGAGCCTCTCCCACAGGCGTCCCCGACACCGATCGGCCGCCACGCCACGCAACCGGTTCGTCACCACCACTCCTTCCACGAGATCGGCCAGGACCGCCGCCCACGGCCGCCCACGCAGCGCCACCGAGACGGTGCAGCCGCCGTCACGCCGCCGGACGATCGAGCGCCCCACCCCCACCAGCCGCGGCGGGCTCCGGAACGCGGGTGCGTGCAGCCCCAGGGCCCGGGCCTCGTCGGCCAGCACCCGGGCCACCGAGACGAACCGCAGCGACACCGCTTCCATGCCCCGCATCATCCCGGAGGGGTGTGACAGTTAAGGCGGCGCCAGCCGCCCTTAACACCGCTTGGGGCGGCGGCGGGGTGGTTGGAGGGGTGTGACAGTCAAGGGCCGGAGCCCCGAAGAAAACCCGCTACGTCCCGTCGGAGGAGAAGTGCCAGGGCTCGCCCGGCAGGTTGTAGAGGCCGAAGTCGGGTCCGTTGTCCATCAGGAACACGTAGCAGCTGCCTCCCCGGCTGACCGAGCCCCCGTTGCACGTGAAGTCGATGGCCAGCCCCCGCTCGTGCATCGACTGGCCCGGCCGCGCCGTCGGCGGCGAGCAGGCCGACGCCGGGGCCGACCACACGTTGCCGCCGCAGTTGGACTTCCGCAGGGCGATCTGCGCCGAGATGCTCCGGTAGCCGTTGCCGCACAGCGGGACCCCCTGCTGATCGGCCAGGTTGAGCAGGTCACGCGTCGAGTCGGCGATGTCCTTGTGCACCTCGATCGACCCCCCGATGGGGCACGTCACCGTGATGATGTTGCCCTCGATGGCGTCGATGTCGATGGTGGACGGCCCCTCCACCGTGGGCAGGTCGATGTCGAGCTCCCGGAGCCGGTCCTCCTGCTCGATCCGGATGCGGGCGTCGTCGAGCTGGACGGCCAGCTGGTCGATCTGCGCCTGCATCTGGTCCGCCAGCGCCGGGTCGGTCTGCCGCAGCCCCTCGATCTCGCCCAGGTTGCGCTCCATCCGCCGCTCGATCTCCCGGGCGAACGTCACCTGCTGCGTCGCCGCGTCCTCCAGGTCGGCCAGGGCGGTCTCGGCCTGGGACCGCTTGTCGGTCGCGTCGGAGCGGGCGTCCTCCTCGGCCTGGCGCTGCTCCTGCAGGTCGGCCTCCAGCCCGTGGAGCCGGTCGAGGACCGCGGCGTCGGCGTCGGCCTGCATGTCGAGCAGGGCGTGCTTGATGGTGGCGTCGGCGACGGAGTCGGCGGTGAAGGCGTCGATGGCGTTCTGCGCGGGCGGGTTGACGAAGCGCCGCACCACCACCTCGTCTGACTGCCCGATCAGACCGTCGATCTCCAGCTGGATGGCCGCCACCCGCTGCTCGGCCGCGGTCACCGCCAGGTCGGCCGCCTGGACCGCCTGCTCGGCCGTGGTCAGCGCCGCCAGCTGCGTCTCGACGTTCTCGCGGATGGTCCCGAAGGCGTTCTCGATGTCGGCCTCGTCGGCCCGGTCGACCTGGATGTCGACGTCGACGCTGCCGCCCTCGGAGCTGCGCCCGGAGTCGTCGCCGGCGTCCGGGTCGGACTCCTGCCGGGGGACGGCCTGCGACGCCGGCGGCACCAGCACGACGCCGCTCACGACGACCGCGAGCGCGACACGAACCCACCTCAACTGACGACGACTAACCACAGTCCTCCGGAACCCTCCCGTGGCGCAGGCAGGAGGAAGCGTTCCTGTGCCCGCACCCCGGCCTGACAGCGACACGGGATCGTAACGGTCTCCGCCAGCCCGTGCCACGCAGTCGGCGGAGTCTCGCTGGGAGACCCGTTGGGACGTGCGCTGACTGGTCCGCCTTGACTCGTGTTGCGGTGCTGCGCTGCCGGGAGCCTCGCTGTGGAGCTGGGGCTCGGCCGCCCAATGCCGGACTCGTGGGCCGTGACGAACGCCCGGATCGCTCGGCTCCTAATGGCCGTTGGTCGACCAGTGCCAAGGCTCGCTGGGGAGGTTGTACAGGCCGTACGACGACGCATGCCCGTCGAGCCACCGGAAGCAGGAGTTGCGCCGCGAGCTGATCGAGCCGCCGTTGCCGCAGTAGAAGTCGATGGCCAGGCCGGTCTCGTGCATCGAGTAGCCGGGCCGGGCCGTCGGCGGGGAGCAGGCGCCGGCCGGCATGTGCCAGACGGCGTAGTCGGACGAGCCGCAGTGCGACCGGCGCAGGGCGATCTGCTGCTGCGGGTTGCGCCAGCCCCAGCCGCACATGACCACGCCGTCGGCCGCGGCGGCGTCGAGCAGCCGGCGCAGCTCGTCCGCCACCGACCCTGCCACCGTGATCGACTTGCCGGCCGGGCAGCTCACCCTCGCCAACCCGCCGGGGACAGGAGCGATCGTGCCCGGGCCCACGGAAGCGCCCCCACCACCGCCGCCCGATCCGCCGCCACCACCACCGCCGCCCCTGCTCTGGTTGGCCGCCTGCTCGCGGGCAGCCCGGGCCGCGGCCTCCTCGGCCAGGCGTCGGGCCAGGGCGGCCTGCTCCTCGGCGATCTTGCGGGACAGCTCCTGGTCGATCTCCTCCAGCTGGGCCGACTCGGCGAGCTTGCGGTCGAGGGAGGCGGCGGCCTCGTCGGCGAAGGCCTGCTGCTGCGCCTGGGCCGCCTCGACCCGGGCCAGCGCATCCTCCGCCGCACCCCGCTTGCGCTCCGCCTCGGCCGCGACGGCCTCCTTGTTCTGCCGCTCGATCTCGACGTCCTCGTGCGCCGCGGTGAGCTGGTCGAGCACGTCGGCGTCGCTGTCGGCGTGGAGGTCGAGCAGCGCCTGCTTGACGGTGGCATCGGCGATCGAGCCGGCGTCGAACACGTCGAAGGCGCTCTCGGACGGCGGGCTCATGTAGGCGTCGACCACGAGCCGCTCCCGCGCCGCCTCCAGCTCGCCGATGCGCGCCTGGGCGTCGGCGACGGCGGCCGTCGCCTCCTCCACGTCCGTCTCGGCCTCGTCCGCCACCCGCTGCGCCTCCTCCAGCTGCGCCTGCTGGCGGGCGACGTTGTCGGCCAGCGTCGCCAGCGCGGCCGTCAGCTCGGAGTTGCGGGCCTCCAGGACGTCGACCTCGATCTCCACCTCGCCCTGCTTCTCCCGCACCTCCGCCCGCTGCTGCTCGGACGACGTCCCCGGGGGCGGCTGCCGAGACGACGTCGCCGACGTCGCGGTGGGGAGGGTGCTCACCAGCGCGAGACCGACCACGGCAGCGAAGCGCAGCGGCGTGAGCGAGGGTCTGTCCATGTGGTGCCACGTAACGCGGCCACCTGCACACGCAGTGCGGTCGCGTCCGGGCGGACAATAACAACCCGACTACCCGCCGGTCGTGGACCAGTGCCACCTTTCGCTGGGCAGGTTGTAGAAGCCGTACTCGGCCGCGTGGTTCGACATCCACACGAAGCAGGGACTGCTGCTGCTGGAGATCACGCCCCCGCCGTTGCAGGTGAAGTCGATGGCCAGGCCCTGCTCGTGCAGCGACGTGCCGGGGCGGGCGGTCGGCGGGCTGCAGGCCGACGCCGGCGCCTCGTAGATGTCGTAGTCGGTCGGACCGCAGTGGGCCCGGCGCAGAGCGATCTGCTCGTCGGGGCTGCGCCAGCCGCCGCCGCACATGCTCACCCCGGCCGCCGCGGCGTCGTCCAGCAGGTCCTGCAGGCCGGCGGTGATGCCGCTGTCGACGGTGATCGTGCCGCCGGCCGGGCAGTTGACGGTGCCGAGCGAGCCCGACGCCGGGCCGGCGGTGGCGTTCGCCTTGGCGGCCTCGGCAGCGGCCGCGGCCGCAGCCGCCTCCTCCTCGCGACGCCGCTGCGCCGCCGCCTCTGCCTCCAGCCGGACCGTCTCGGTCTTCAGGAACTCGACGGCCTGCTTGTAGGCCTCGGCCTCGGCGATCTCCCGCAGCTTGGCGGCGAGGGCCGACTGCTCGCGGGTGATCGTCTCGGCCATGGCCGGGTCGATCCGGGCCACCGCCGCGGCCTCCGCCAGCTGCGAGTCCAGGCGGTTGCTCACGGCGATCACGAAGTCGGTCTGCTGGCTCGTGGCGGCCTCGAGGTCGGCGCGCTGCGCCTCCTTCTCGGCCCGCTTCTGCTGGGCCTGGGCGGCGACCTCCGCCTGGGCGTTGCGCTCGACCTCGAGGGTCCCGCGGGCCTCGTCCAGCTCGGCGAGGGTGGCGGCGTCGTCCTCGGCCTGCATCGACAGGAGCGCCGACTTGATGGCGGCGTCGTTGGCGGAGTCGGCCGCCAGCGTGTCGAGGATGGCGTCGCGGGGCGGGTTGACGTACGCGTTGGTGACGACGTCGTCGCTGTCGGCGACCAGGCCGTCGATGTGCGTCTCGGTCTCCGTGACGGCCTCGTCGGCCTGGTCGAGCTCGGCCTGGGCGGTGTCGACGGCCGAGTCGGCGGCCTCCAGATCGCCCAGCTGGCGGGCGACGTTGTTCTTGATGTCGTCGAGCGTGCCGATCACGTCGGTCGACTCGCCGGCGGCGACATCGACCGGGATGTCGACGATGGCGGAGTCGCTGAACTGGGCGTTGGAGGCCGATGTGGGGTCCTCCTGGGTGGGGCGCGCCTCGCCCGCGGTCGGCGCGAAGGGCGCGGCCACGGCGACGACCAGCACCACGCCGAGGGCCCGTCGTCCGATCCGTCCCCAGTTCCGATCGGCCTGCAACTGCAGGCCGACGTCATCGGCGCGTCGATGGCGCGTCTCCAATGTCCCTCCCCTTCGGACAGCGCAAGCCCGTTGGTCCCAGCAATCGTTCTCCTCGGCGATGAGGAGTCGGTTCGCAACGAGACCGTAACAAACTTCGCTCTGCCTGTCATGTGGGAGCGTAGACAATCGGAGGGGGCGGGAGGGGCCAGAACCGCCCAGGATTCGCCCAGGTTTGGCCGGCTTCCGGTCGCGCCCCGCGAACGGCGAGACTCGCGGCCATGACGAGCAGCGAGCTACAGGTCGACGTCAGTGACGGTGTCGCAACAGTGACCCTGGTGGCGCCCGAGCGCCGCAACGCCCTCACGCTCCCCCTCACCGAGGAGATCGGCGCCGCGGTCGACCGCCTCGAGGCCGACGACGACGTGCGCGCCATCGTCGTCACCGGAGCCCCGCCGGCGTTCTGCGCCGGAGCCGACCTGTCGCACCTCGGCTCCAGCCAGCGCGAGGGCCTCAGCCGGATCTACGAGGGGTTCCTGCGCCTCGCCCGCTCACCCCTGCCCACGATCGCCGCGGTGAACGGCGCCGCGGTGGGCGCCGGGGTGAACCTGGCGCTGGTGTGCGACGTGATCGTCGCCGGCGCCTCGGCCCGCTTCGACACCCGCTTCCTGCAGCTCGGCCTCCACCCCGGCGGCGGGCACACGTGGATGCTGCGGCGCCGCGTCGGGCCCCAGGTGACCGCGGCGATGGTGCTGTTCGGCGAGATCCTCGACGGCGCCGAGGCCGCCCGGGTGGGTCTGGCGTGGCGCCAGGTGCCCGACGAGGACCTGCTCCCGACCGCTCAGGGCCTGGCGGCCAAGGCCGCCGCCGTGCCGCCCGACCTGGCGCGGGAGGTGAAGCGCACGCTGGACGACGTTGCCGACATCACGACGCACGCCGCCGCGGTCGAGCGCGAGCTCGACACCCAGGTGTGGTCGCTCAACCAGCCGGCCTTCCAGGAGCGCCTCGCCGCGCTCCAACGGAAGATCAGCCGGACCTGACTCGTCCCCGCTCGGGCGAGCGGGCGGTCGGATGCCCTAGTCAGCTCGGCGGGAAGGCCAGCGTCTCGAACACCCGGTCGGCGAAGGCGTCGTGGCCCTCGGGGTTCTCGCTGGTGACGATCAGCGAGTAGACGACCCCGTTGGGGGCGACCACCAGCTGCTCGGAGCCCTCCACCGTGACCGTCGTGGGCTCGGCGTCGGGGTCGTCCGGGTCGGTGCGCTCGACCTCGTTGGAGTAGCGCACCACGACGGTGGGGCGGTCGGCGTCGGTCTTCACTTTGATGCTCGGCTCGACCAGGCCGGCATCGGTGGCCAGCGTCTGGGCGTAGTTGTAGAGCGCCGCGGCGGTGGTGAGGCCGGTCTCGGGGGCGGCGCGCACCTTGAGGTCGGTCACCCGGTCGCTCGCCTCGACGCCGGCGGCGTAGAAGAGCCCGCCACCGGAGGCCGTGGCCTGGGCGGCTTCGGCGAACCCGGGGACGGCCGGGTCGGCCTGCACCAGGGCGTCGAGGCCCTCCTCCGACAGCAGCACCGCCTCCCACGACTCGGGGACGGCCAGCCCGAACCCCAGCGTGGGCAGCGGCACCTCGCGCCAGCCGTTCGGCGCCGAGATCTCGATGTCACCCGCGTCGATCGTGGTCGTCGTGGACGCCGTCGACTCCGACGACGGCGCCGGCTCCGTCGTCTCGGACGGTTCCTGGGAGCCCCCGTCCTCCCGCGCCTCGCTCTTGTCGCTGCACGCCGCCCCGGCGAGGAGGAGGGCCGTGCAGCCGATGACGCAACCGATCGTCGCCCGCGTGGGACGACCCGTCACGTCAGCCACTCGCGCACGAGCTCGTCGCTCCGCTCCTGCCACTCCTCGACGGTGATGGCGTAGCGGACGTGGTCCTCCCACACACCGTTGATCTCCAGATAGCGCAGGGCGATGCCCTCGTCGCGCACCTTCAGCTTCTCGACCACTCTCCGGCTCCGATGGTTGCGGGGGATGATCGAGATCTGTACCCGATGCAAATGCAATTGATCGAAAGCGAACCGGATAACCAGAACTAACCCTTCAGGGGTGAAGCTCTTTCCGGCCTGGGCCTCGTCGATCCAATAGCCCACGTAGGCCGACTGGAAAGGCCCCCGCTGCACCGACGACAGGTTGATCTCCCCGGCGAAGCGCCCGGCCACGAACACCCCGAAGCCGAACCCGGTGCCCAGCTGGCGCTCCCGCTCGCGGGCGCTGCAGCGCATGGCGAACGCCTCGCGAGACTCCACCACGTCGGGCATCCCCGGCGTGCGGGCGGGCTCCCACGGCGTCAGCCAACCGCTGTTGCGGCGGCGCACCTCCTGCCACGCGGGGAAGTCGGCGGGCGACAACGGCCGCAGCAACACCTGCCGTCCGACCAGCGTGCTCACGGCGTGCCGACCTCCTCCCGGGTGCCCAACATGTCCGCCGACCGTAGTCACACCAGCGACAACAGGAGGCCGTCGAGGATGTCGGCCTCGGAGACGACCATCTCGTCGAACCCGAATCGGCGCAGGATCGCCACCAGGACGCAGCAGCCGCCCACGATCACGTCGGCCCGGGCCTCCTCGAGCCCCGGGTTGTGGATGCGGTCGGCCCGGGTCTCGGTGGCGAGGGTGCGGAACACGTCCTCGGCGGCGTCGCGGGTGAGGTGGAAGTGGTGGATCGCGGCCGGGTCGTAGGTGGCGAGGCCCAGCTCGACGGCCGCCACCGTGGTGATGGTGCCGGCCACGCCCACCAGCGTGCGGGCGTCGG
>DATHJB010000213.1 GCA_035316325.1 Acidimicrobiales bacterium | reverse complement strand
CCCCCGGGGACGTGCGGCCACCACACGAGCACCGACCGACCCTCGGCGTCGAGCGTCGCCGCGGCGGCGGCGAGCGGCTCGGCGTTGCCGCCGTGGCCGGACACCAGCACCACGCCGGCGAAGGCGTCGGCGGAGCGGACGAGCTCGACGACCAGGTGCTCGACCGCCGCCTGCCCGATCGAGAGGGTGCCGGGGAAGTCGGCGTGCTCGCCGCTCGAGCCGTAGGGGACGGCGGGGGCGACGGCCACGTCGTCGCGGGCGTCGGCCAGCCGCCGGGCCAGGGCGGAGGCCACCAGGGTGTCGGTGGCCAGCGGGAGGTGCGGGCCGTGCTGCTCGGTGGCCCCGAGCGGCACGACCAGGAGCGTGGCGGCGGCGCGGCCGTCCAGCTCGGTCCACGTGGCCTCGCCCAGTTCGGGCGCGAGGGAGGGCAGGCCGGAGGTCACAGCGCCAGCCCTCCGTCGACCGGGACGACCGCGCCGGTGATCGCGCCGGTGTGCTCACCGGCGAGCCAGACGATCGCCGCGGCGATCTCGTCCGGCTCGATCAGGCGCTGCGCCGGCTGCTGCGGGGCGAAGGACAGCCCGCTCGGCAGCCCGTAGAGGCGGGCGCTCTCGGTCAGGATCGCCGTGTCGGTGGATCCCGGGCTCACGGCGTTCGCCGTCACCCCGGTGCCGCCCAGCTCGGCGGCCAACGCCCGGACCAGGCCGGTCACCCCGGCCTTGGCCGCGCAGTAGACCGCCAGCAGCGGCATCCCGCGGGTCGCCGCCGCCGAGGCCACGGCGACGAAGCGCCCGGTGCGCGGCTCCGGGCGCCGCAGCAGCGCGGGGATCGCGCCCCGGGCCAGAGCTAGCACGCCGCCCAGGTCGACGTCGAGCACCGCCTGCTGCTGGCCGACCGGCATCTCCCACAGCGGTACGCCACCGGCGATCACCCCGGCCGCGGCGACGGTGACGTCGAGGCCGCCCCACCGCCGCTCGGCGGCGGCGACCGCGTCGGCCATGGCGGTGGCATCGCGGGCATCGGCCGCGAGGGCGTGCACCGCGTCCGGACCGCCGCCGGCGGCCGCCGCCTCGACCACCACCTGCTCCAGGTCGTCCCGGGTGCCGAGCGGGTAGGGGAGCGCAGGGTCGTCGGCGCACCGGTCCACGGCCAGCACCGCCCAGCCCTGCGCCGCCAGGCCGCGGACCGTCGCGGCGCCGATGCCGCGGGCCGCTCCGGTGACCAGCGCCACCCGCGTCGAGGGATCCGTCATGGCCACAGAGGACCCCGACGGAGGCGACCGGGTCCTCAGTAGCCCCTACCAAGAATCCCGTAGGCACTACTGAGGACCAGATCAGGGCCGTCGTGGTCGGCTGCCCCCATGGACGCAGCCCCGCATCCCACCGCAGAGCCTGGGCCCGCCGTGACGTCGTCGGTCGCGCCGACCGAAGAGGCACGACCCGGGTCGCCGGGCGAACCCGAGGCCGAGCTGCTCGTCGAGGACCTCCTCGTCGAGGAGGTGTCGATCGACGGGATGTGCGGTGTCTACTGACACCCGCCACACCCACGACACCCGCCCGCGGCCGTTCGACCTGGACGCCGGGTGGCAGCTGCACCCGCAGGTGTCGGTCCGGCCGGAGCGCTTCGGTGCGCTGCTCTACCACTTCGGCACCCGCCAGCTGTCGTTCCTGAAGAGCCCGAAGCTGCTGGCGGTGGTGGACCGGCTGGCGACCTCGCCCAGCGCCCACGGCGCGTGCGTCGCCGCCGGAGTCGTCCCCGCCGAGCTGCCGAGCTACCGGAGCGCTCTGGCCACCCTCGCCGCCTCGCAGATGATCCGTGAGAGGACCGACCGATGAGCGCGACGGCCACGCTGCCCCTCGTCGACCGGTTCGAGCACGGCCTCGACGCGCCGATCTGCCTGACGTGGGAGCTGACCTACGCCTGCAACCTCGCCTGCGTCCACTGCCTGTCCAGCTCGGGCCGGCGTGACCCCCGTGAGCTCACGACCGCCGAGTGCAAGGCCGTGATCGACGAGCTCGAGCGCATGCAGGTCTTCTACGTCAACATCGGTGGGGGCGAGCCGACCGTGCGGCGGGACTTCTGGGAGATCCTCGACTACGCCACCAGCCACCACGTCGGCGTGAAGTTCTCCACCAACGGCAGCCGGATCGACGCCGCGGCCGCGCGCCGGCTCGCGGCCGACGACTACGTCGACGTCCAGATCTCCGTCGACGGCGCCACCCCTGACGTCAACGACGCGGTCCGCGGCGAGGGCTCCTACGCCACCGCCGTGCAGGCCATGCGCCACCTCGCCGACGCCGGCATGCGCGGCTTCAAGCTCTCCGTGGTCGTGACCCGGCACAACGTCGGCCAGCTCGACGACTTCAAGGCGCTCGCCGACCGCTTCGGCGCCCAGCTCCGGCTGACGCGGCTGCGGCCGTCCGGGCGGGGCGCCGACGTGTGGGACGGGCTGCATCCCACCGCCGACCAGCAGCGCACCCTCTACGACTGGCTGCTCGCCCACGGCGACCAGGTGCTGACCGGCGACTCGTTCTTCCACCTGTCCGCCTACGGCGATCCGCTGCCCGGGCTCAACCTGTGCGGCGCCGGGCGGGTCGTCTGCCTGATCGACCCGATCGGCGACGTGTACGCCTGCCCGTTCGCCATCCACGAGTCGTTCCTCGCCGGCAACGTGCGCGGCGACGGCGGCTTCGCCCGGGTCTGGGGCGAGTCCGAGCTGTTCACCCGCCTGCGCGAGCCCCAGACCGGCGGCGCCTGCCGCGCCTGCGCCCACTACGACACCTGCCGGGGCGGCTGCATGGCGGCCAAGTTCTTCACCGGGCTCCCGCTCGACGGACCCGATCCCGAGTGCGTCGAGGGCTACGGCGAGGCCGCGCTGGCCGGGGTCGACCCCATGGCGACGCCCAAGCCGGGCATGGACCACTCCCGCCGGTCCCGCGTCCAGAGCGGTCCGGTGCCGGTGACCATCGGCCGCCGGCCCGACCGGGCCTGCGAGACGAGCCCGCTGGCCGCGTCGGCGGCTGGCAGAGGAGGACACTGATGGAACTCGCGCTCCTGGCACTTCGCCTGGTCGTCGGTCTGACCTTCGCCGCCCACGGTGCCCAGAAGGTGTTCGGGCTCTTCGGCGGCGGTGGCATCTCGGGCACGGCGGCCGCCTTCGACCAGATCGGCCTGCACCCCACCAGGTTCCAGGCGTGGGTGGCCGGGATGGCCGAGCTCGGCGGCGGCCTGCTGCTGGCCGTCGGCCTGGCGACCCCCTTCGCCGCGGCGGTGCTGATCGGCGCCATGGTCGCGGCGGTGCTCACCGTCCACCTGCCCAGCGGGTTCTTCAACACCAGCAACGGCTACGAGTACAACCTGGTGCTGGCGGCCGCGGCGTTCGCGCTGGCCGGAACCGGGCCGGGGGACTGGTCGCTCGGGAACGCGCTCGACGTCGAGCTGGCCGGTACGGGCTGGGCGCTGGCCGCGCTCGGCGCCGGCGTGCTCGGTGGCGTGGGTGCCGTGCAGATCGGCCGCCTCGTGGCGGAGCGCGCCGCTGGTCACACGCAGCCGGAATCGACGCGGGCCGCGTGACGCGGACCCCGGGAAGCAGAGGAGACACCGCTATGGCACGTCTGGATGGAAAGGTCGCCTTCATCACCGGGGCGGCTCGAGGTCAGGGTCGGAGTCACGCCGTCCGGCTGGCGGAGGAGGGTGCCGACATCATCGCCGTCGACATCGCGTCGCAGATCGACTCGGTCCCCTTGTCCATGGCGACACCGGAGGATCTGGCACAGACGGTCAAGGAGGTCGAAGCCCTCGACCGGCGCATCGTCGCCCGCCAGGTCGACGTCCGCGACTACGACGCGCTGAAGGCCGCGCTCGACGACGGCGTCGCCCAGCTCGGTCGGCTCGACATCGTGTCCGCCAACGCGGGCATCGTCAGCTTCGGCCGGGCCGAGGAGCTGCCCGACCAGACCTGGCAGGACATGATGGACGTCAACCTGACCGGTGTGTGGCACACGGTGAAGGCCGCCGTGCCCCACCTGCGGGCGGCCGGCGGCGGCGCGATCGTGCTCACGAGCTCGGCCGCCGGTCTCGGGGCGTCGCCGAACCTCGCCCACTACGGCGCGGCGAAGACCGGCCTGATCGG
>DATHJB010000212.1 GCA_035316325.1 Acidimicrobiales bacterium | reverse complement strand
TCGGTGTGGGTGCTGGAGCGGCTGCCCCGGCACCTCCTCGATCGGCAGGTGCTGCTGCTGGTGACGACCCGCCGCGCCGAGCCCGGCACGGTCGCCCTCAACGGTGTCCGCCAGCAGGCCGACGTGGTGGTGGAGCTGGAGGGCCTCGACGTCGCCGCGGTGGAGCAGCTGATCGACACCCTGGCCGTCGAGACCCACGACGACGCCCCCGCGCTGGTCGCCCGCACCGGCGGCAACCCGCTGTTCCTGCGCGAGCTGCTGACCATGGGCACCCGGGGCGACCGCATGCCGCCGGCAGTCTCCGACGTGCTGGCCCGGTCGCTGTCCCGCCTCGACACCCCGGTGCAGGAGGCGCTGGCGACCCTGGCGGTGGCCGGCCCCGCCACGCCACTGGCCGTGCTGACCGCGGCGCTCGGCGGCACGGTCGACGCCGTGATGGCCCGCTTCGAGGCTGCCGCCGCGGCCGACGTGGTGGGGCTGGGACCGGCAGGCCGGGCGGCGTTCCGCCACGTGCTGCTGTCGGAGGCGGCGGTCGAGGCGGTGACCCCCGCGCAGCGCCGCGCCCTGCACACCGCCCTGGCGGATGCCTGGCAGGTGCTCGACGCCTCCCCCGCCGGCAGCGCCCGGGCGGCGACCCACCGGTTGGCCGCGCTTCCCACCGGCGACCCGCTGGCGGTCGGCGAGGAAGCGCTCACCGCCGTCCGGCGGCTCCGGGCGACCGGCGACGCGGTCGGCGCCACCGAACTGGCCACCGCCGCCGATCAGGCCCTCGACGCCACCACCCCGCAGACCGGCGGGCAGGGCGTGCGGGCCCGGCTGGTGGCGGAGCTGGCACAGGCCCTGTACGCCCTCGGCGAGGAGGTGCGGGCCGACGAGACCTTCGCCCGCGCCGCCGACCTGGCGCTCGACCTCGACCCGCCCGACCCCGAGCTGCGGGCACAGGCCGAGGCCGGCTCGTGCCGCCGGGCCAACCCGTTCCTCCCCATGCCCGAGCGGATCCAGCGCCTCGCCACCGCCGACGCCGCCCTCCCGCCCGGCGACCACCCGCTCCGGGTCGACCTCCTCGGCCGCATGGCGGTGCTGCGCTGCGCCCTGCCCGACAGCCTGACGGCGGCCCACGCCGACGGCGACGCCGCAGTGGCGATGGCCCGCCGCCTCGACGACCCCGACCGCCTGGTGACCGCCCTCACCGACCGCCACTACGTCCCGGCCACCGTGGAGGGGCTGGCGGCCCGCGCCGCCGCGGCCGACGAGATGGTGGCGCTGGGCGAGCGGCTCCGCCGTCCCGACATCGCCCTCCAGGGCTACGAGTGGCGCTTCGGCGACCGCCTGGACCGGGGCGAGCGCAACGCCGCCAACGCGGCGCTCGACATGCTCGAGGCCTACGCCCTGGTGATGCCCTCGCCCAAGTGGCGCTGGTCGACGCTGATGCGGCGGGCGACCGTGCACGTGGTCGACGGCGACATCGCCGGGGCGCTGGCGTGCGCCGACGACATCGTCTTCCTGGGCGCGGACGTGGCCGAGGAGCCCGAGGTCCTCGGCATGGAGTTCGCCGTCCGGGCCACCGCGGCGCTCCTGTGGGGCGTCCGCGACGAGTCGCTGACCCGGCTGTTCGACCGCATGGTGGCCGTCACCGGTTCCCTGGCGAGCGTCCCGTTCATCGCGCTGATGATGGCGCGGGGCAACTGCGCCGTCGGCCGGCCGGAGCAGGCCGTGGCGACGGTGAACCGCTTCGCGGCCGACCCCACACCGCTCTTCAGCTACCTGGAGGGCATCTCGCTGGTGGCCGAGCTGGGCGTGATGGTGGCTGAGCTGGGGCTGGCCGACCACGCCGCCCGGCTGCGCTCGGCGCTCCTCCCCTTCGGCCACCGGCTCGGCACGGGAGCGGGGATCCAGCTGCAGACCCCGGTGGCGACCACGCTGGGCCGGCTGGCGCTGCTGCAGGGCGATGCCGAGGCCGCGGTCGCCGACCACGAGCGGGCCGTGGCGATCGCCGAGGCGATGCCGTCGCCCGTCCTCGTCGCCCTGACGCACGTCTACCTGGCCCAGGCCCGGGCCGCGGCGGACGACGGTGCCGGCGCCGCGGCGGCCCTGGAGCGGGCGCGCTGGACCGCGGAGCCCCTCGGCCTGGTGCTCCCCGACGTCGGGGTGACGCCGGTTGCCGCCCCCGCCGCGGCGATCGGGGCGACACGGCGGGCGTCGCTGTGCCGGACGCCCGGCGACGGCTGGCGCGTCGAGTCGCCCCACGGTGCCGCCACGCTGGCCGACTCGCTGGGGATCGCCCAGCTGGCCCGACTGCTCTCGGCGCCGCCGGGCCGCGAGGTGGCGGCCACCGAGCTGGCCGGGATGGACGCCGCGCCGGTCCCGGTCGCCCACGACCTCGGCGCCGCCCTCGACGCCCGGGCCAAGCGGGAGTACCGCCGCCGCATCAACGAGCTCCAGGACGACATCGACCAGGCCGACGCCGACCACGACCCCGAGCGGGCCGCCCTCGCCCGCCTGGAGCTGGACGCCCTCGTGCAGGAGCTGCGCCGGGCGGTCGGGCTCGACGGGCGTGACCGGCCCACGGGCTCCGGCGCCGAGCGGGCCCGGGTCAACGTGACCCGCAGCCTCAAGCGGGCCGTCGCCGCCATCGCCGAGCAGGTGCCTGCCCTGGGCGCCCACCTCGACCGGTCGCTGCGCACCGGTCGCTTCTGCAGCTACTCCCCGGAGCCATCCACGGCCCTGACCTGGGAGATCGTGGCCTCGTAGGCGACTGAACATCGTTCCATCGCCATGGAACGCCTCCTCGGGTGACACCCCGAACCAGGAGGACCTCCCATGGAACGTTGGACCCGAGCCCTCGAGCTCACCACCTCGCGGCTGTGCCCCGTCACGGCTCTCCGCCAGCTGCTCCGGAGCTTCCGGTGATCGCCCCCGCGGAGCAGGCCCGCGCCACCGGCGCCGGCCCGATCGGCTTCAGCCAGGTCACCGTCGTCACCCCGGACCTCGACCGCTTCCGCGCCTTCTACGAGGGCGTCGTCGGCCTCCGGACCGCGATCGTCATGCGGGTGGCCGAGCCTTCGGCGATGCGGCATGCGATCCTGCTGGTGAACGACACCTCGATCATCCACGCCTTCGAGCAGCCGGGCTACGACCCGGTGGCCGCCGGCATCGGCACCGGGATGTTCGCCCGTGGTCGCATCGATCACCTCGGCTTCATGGTGGGCACCGTCGGCGAGCTGGAGGCCGTGCGCGACCGCCTGGTCGCCGTGGGCGCCTGCGACGGCACGATCGAGCCGCACGGCCCGGTGCACTCGGTGCGCTTCACCGACCCCGATGGCCTCGAGAGCGAGATCAACGCCGTGAACACGGCATGGGACCCTGCCCAGGAGGACCACCACCTGGTCGAGGAAGAGCCCGATCCCGAGATGTTCGCCCGCCTCGTCGCAGCCGGGGTCCGGTGAGCGCCGTGCGATCGATCACCTCCAAGACCTGTCTCGCCGTGACGGTGGCGGCGATCCTCGGACTCGCCGCCTGCGGTGACGACGACGATGACGCCGCCACCGACCCCGCCCCGGTCGACGCCGAGCCGGCCGACGACTCCGAAGGCGACGTCGACGCCTACTGCGACGCCTCCCTCGCCTTCGAGAAGATCCCCGACCCCGAGATCGACTTCGAGACGGCCTCCGAGGAGGAGGTGGCGACCGGTCTGAAGGCCTACGCCACCGACACCCTCACGCCGGCGGTGGCCGACATCGTGGCCACCGCGCCCGACGAGCTCTCCGACGAGGCCGACCGGTTCTCGGCCATCGTGGACGAGATCGCCGCCACCGGTGACGGGTCGCTGTTCGACTCGCCCGAGGCGGCGGAGGACAGCGCCACCGCCCATGCCTTCGACCTGGAGAGCTGTGGCTGGGAGTCGGTCGACGTCACCGCCACCAACTACGCCTTCGATGGCATCCCGGCGGAGCTTCCGGCAGGGGTCACCAGCTTCGACCTCGGCAACGAGGGTGAGGACCTCCACGAGCTGCTCCTGGTGCGGAGGAACGACGGTGTGACCCAGTCGGCCGAGGAGCTGCTGGCGCTCCCCGAGGAGGAGGCGATGTCGCTGACGACGATGGTCGGCACCACCGCCTTCGCCGCTCCCGGCGAGGAGGACTACACAGTCGTCGACCTGGAGCCCGGCGACTACGTGGCCCTGTGCTTCGTCCCGGTGGGGGCGACCAGCACCGACGGGCCGCCGCCCGAGGGCCCGCCCCACGCCATGGAGGGCATGTACACCGAGTTCACCGTCACCTGAACCCGAAATTGCGTGGCTGGTGGTCGCTATAGGGCCACCGGCCACGCAATTTCGTCGTTTTCTACGGGACCAGCGCCGCCCGCAGCAGCGCGAGCAGCTCGTTGCGGCGGCGGACCAGCGACGACAGCGTCGGCTCCTCGCCGAACGCCCGCAGCACCTCCAGCTCGGTCGCCAGCCCGGTCACCATCGAGTACGCCGACAGCAGCAGCAGGCGGGGGTCGTGGCGGCGCATGCGCCCGGCGTCCATCTCGGTGGCGAGGTACCCCGATGCCCGGTCGACGAGGGGAGCGATCGCCGCCGTCAGCCGGGTCGACGCCGGTGGCCCCAGGCGGCTGACCTCCCGCACGAACCCCAGCATCGCCGGGTGGCGGGCGACGAGGCGGGACATGGCGCGGACGATGGCCTCGATGCGACCGAAGCCGGGGCCGCCGGCCGCGACGGCCCGCTCCAGCCGAACCATCACCTCGCCGGCGGTGCGGTCGATGACCGCCGCCAGCAGGGCCTCCTTCGACGAATACCAGTAGAGGATCGTCTGCTTGCGGATGCCCAGCTCCCGCGCCAGGTCGTCCAGCGACGTCGCCTCGTAGCCCCGGGTGCCGAACGCCGCGAGGGCCGCGTCGGCGATGCGATCGGCGGTGGGCTTCATGCGGAGCTGAATCGTAGTGACCATCTACCAAGTGGTAGACAACGGAGCGTGATCCCCGAGGCTCTGGACGGCAAGCGCATCGCGGTCACCGGAGGCACCGGCTTCCTCGGCACCGCGCTGATCGAACGGCTGCTGCGGTCCGTGCCCGGCTGCGAGCTGGTGCTCCTCATCCGCCCCGGCAAGCGCTCGTCGGTCGACACCCGCGCCAAGCGGGAGATCTTCCGCAACGACGCCTTCGACCGCCTCCGTGAGGAGCTGGGCGGAGCGAAGGCCCTCGACGAGATGGTGGCCCGCCGGGTGACGGTGATCGCCGGCGACGTCGGCACCGACGGTCTCGGTCTCGACGACGCCGACCGCGCCACCCTCGGCAGCTGCGACATCGTCATCCACTCGGCGGCCACCGTGGCCTTCGACTCGCCGCTCGACGCCGCCGTCGAGGTGAACCTCCTCGGCCCCAGCCGCATCGTCGCCACCCTACGTGACCTGGACGTGCGACCCCACCTGGTGTCGGTGTCGACCTGCTACGTCGCCGGCAACCGCCGCGGCGCGGCGCCCGAGCAGCCGCTCCACGAGAGCCCGTTCTTCGTCGACGTCGACTGGCGGGGCGAGGTCGAGGGCGCCCGCCGGGCCCGCCAGGACGCCGAGGCCACCAGCCGCACCCCCGAGATGCTCAAGCAGCTCGCCAAGGAGGCCCGCCGCGAGCTGGGCGCCGCCGGCACCCCCGCCCTGTCCGCCAAGACCGAGCAGCGCCGCCAGAACTGGGTGAAGGACCGCATGGTCGCCGCCGGCCGGGCCCGCGCCGGGTCGCTCGGCTGGCCCGACGCCTACGCCTACACCAAGGCCATGGGCGAGCGGGCGCTGCTGTCGCAGCGGGGCGACCTCCCGATCACGATCGTGCGGCCGTCGATCATCGAGTCGTCGCTGCTCGAGCCCCGGCCGGGCTGGATCCGCGGCTTCCGCATGGCCGAGCCGGTGATCATCTCCTACGCCCGTGGCCTGCTGAAGGAGTTCCCGGGCGTCCCCGAGGGCACGATCGACGTGATCCCCGTCGACCTCGTCGTGGCCGCCATCGTCGAGGCCGCGGCGTCGACGCCGCCCGACGAGCCCGAGATCGTGCAGGTGGCGTCGGGGTCGGCCAACCCGCTGAAGTACCGGCAGCTGGTCGACCTGGTGCGCGGCTGGTTCACCGAGCACCCGATCTACGACAGCGAGGGCCAGCCGATCATGGTCCCCGACTGGTCTTTCCCGGGCCGCGGCCGGGTGCAGCGCCAGCTCGTCCGGGCCAAGTCGGCCATCGAGAAGACCGAGAACGTGCTGTCGCAGCTGCCGCTCCGGGGCCGCCAGGCCGAGTGGTCGGCCAAGGTCGAGGAGCGCAAGGAGCTGGTCGAGCGCGCCCTCGGCTACGTCGAGCTGTACGGCGCGTACACCGAGTGCGAGGCCATCTACGGCGTCGACCGGCTGCTGGCCCGCTACGAGGCCATGCCCCCCGACGACCAGCAGCGCTTCTGCTCGGACCCGCGGGTGATCGACTGGACGCACTACGTGCGGGAGATCCACCTGCCGTCGGTCGTGGAGCACGCCCGGGTGCGCATGACGCCGGGCGGCAAGGTGGGCGAGAGCCGGGAGACCCGGCTGCGGCGCCAGGTGCTCGACCCCCGCCGCCAGCTCGCTGCCTTCGACCTGGAGAACACGCTGATCGCGTCGAACGTGGTGGCGTCGTACTCCTGGCTGGCCACCCGGCGCCTCCCCCGCGAGGACCGCTGGCGCTTCGTGCTGAAGACGCTCGCCGAGGCGCCCAAGCTGGCGGCGCTCGACCGGCAGGACCGCAGCGACTTCCTGCGCCACTTCTACCGGCGCTTCGACCGGGCCCCGGTCGCCCAGCTCGACGAGGACGCCACCGAGATGTTCAGCCAGCTGCTGCTGGCGAAGTCGTTCCCGGCCGGCATCCGGCGGGTGCGGGAGCACCGGGCCGCCGGGCACCACACGGTCCTGATCACCGGGGCGCTCGACGTCGCCATCGGCCCGCTGCGGCCGCTGTTCGACGACGTGGTCTGCGCCTCGCTCGACGTCCGGCCCGACGGCACCTACCGGGGCGAGCTGGTGGACGTGCCGCCGACCGGCGAGGCCCGGGCCCAGGTGCTGTTCGACTTCGCGGACGCCAACGACTTCGACCTCGCGGAGGCCGTCGCCTACGCCGACTCGACGTCGGACCTGCCGATGCTGGAGGCCGTGGGCTTCCCGGTGGCGGTCAACCCCGAGACCCGGCTGGCCGCCCTGGCCCGCAAGCGGGGGTGGCTGGTGGAGAACTGGACCAAGGCCGCGGGGGCGCCGCCGGTGCGGTTGCCGCTCGCTCCCCGGAAGGGCTCGCAGGGCGACAGCCTGCTCAGCCGACTGATGGAGATCGGGACGTGACGTTGCGACGCGAAGCGACCGATTCGGTGCCGTGGCGCCGCAACGACGACGGCCCGACGGTCGATGCGGTGCCAGGCGACCGATTCGGTTCGTCGGCGCCGCAACGACGACGTCCTGGCCGGACCGGAGGCACGGCGTGAAAGCGCTCGTCTTCTCCCGCAAGCCCGCCCGCTACGCGGCGGCGATGGTGGCGGGCGCGCTGCGGCCGGGCAAGGGTGCCCGCTACGGGCCGCTGGCGCTGCGCGACGTCGACCCGCCCGACCTGCCCGGCGACGACTGGGTGCGGGTGCGGCCGAGGCTCGCCGGCATCTGCGGCAGCGACCTGGCCACCCTCGACGGCAAGTCGTCGCGGTACTTCGAGCCCATCGTGTCGTTCCCGTTCGTGCCCGGCCACGAGATCGTCGGTGAGCTGGACGACGGCTCCCGGGTGGTGGTCGTGCCGGTGCTCACCTGCGTGACCCGGGGCGTCGAACCGCCGTGCGCGGCCTGCTCCGCGGGCCGGACGAACCTGTGCGAGCGGATCGCCTACGGGCACCTGGAGCCGGGCCTGCAGACGGGCTTCTGCGAGTCGACCGGCGGGGGCTGGTCGACGTCGCTGGTGGCCCACCGCTCGCAGCTGGTCCCCATCCCCGACGACCTGTCCGACGAGGCCGCCGTGCTGGTCGAGCCCACCGCCTGCGCGGTGCACGCGGCCCGGCAGGTCGACGCCGCCGAGGTCGCGGTCATCGGTTCCGGCGCCCTGGGGCTGCTCACGATCGCGGCGCTCGCCGAGCTCGGCTCCCGCAGCGTGGTGGCGACGGCCAAGCACCCCGACCAGCGCTGGTGGGCCAAGGAGATGGGCGCCACCGTCGTGTGCGCACCCGGCGAGCTCGACCGCGTGGTCCGCTCGTCGAGCAGGTCGATGCTGCTCGACAACGGCCAGCTCACCGGCGGCGTCGCCGCGGTGGTCGACTGCGTCGGCTCGGAGGACTCGCTGGCCCAGGCCCTGCGGGTGGTCGCCCCGGGCGGCACCATCCACGCCGTCGGCATGCCCGGCGTCACGACCCTCGACCTCACCCCGCTGTGGCACCGCGAAGCCGTCCTCCGGGGCTGCTACGCCTACACCCGCGACGACTTCGACACGGCGATCGAGCTGGTCCGCCGGCTCGACCTCGGCCGGCTCGTGTCGGCCACCTACCCCCTGTCGCGCTACGAGGACGCCGTCGAGCACGCCGCCAACGCCGGTGTCCGCGGCGCCGTGAAGATCGCCTTCGACCTGCGCGACGAGCGCGAGAGGACCCGCTGATGCCCCGCCCTGGCTTCGTGCTCGACGTGGACCGGTCGACCCCGCCGATCGTGTTCCACCACGGCGAGAGCTTCCGGTTGGAGAAGCTGCCGGCCGGGCGCAGCCGGGTCGTCTACCCCGGCGAGCCGCTGCCGGCGCTCGACGACGTCGACGCCGCCATCCGCCACGCCCTCGACAACCCGCTCGGCGACAGCGCCCCGCTGCGCAGCCAGCTGCACGCCGGCATGAAGCTCACGATCTGCTTCGACGACATCTCCCTGCCCCTCCCCCCGATGCGCCGCCCCGACGTGCGCCAGCGGGTGATCGAGGCGGTGCTCGACGTCGCCGCGGCCGCGGGCGTCGACGACGTCCACATCATCGCCGCCCTCGCCCTGCACCGGCGGATGACCGAGGACGAGCTGCGCCACGCCGTCGGCAACCGGGTGTACGACGCCTTCGCCCCCGACGGTCTCCTTTACAACCACGACGCCGAGGACACCGACAACATGTCGTTCATCGGCACCACCCCTCACGGCGAGGAGGTGGAGATCAACCGGCGGGCGGCCGAGTCGGACCTGATCGTCTACGTGAACATCAACCTCGTGTCGATGGACGGAGGCCACAAGTCGACCGCCACCGGCCTGGCCAGCTACCGGAGCCTGCGCCACCACCACAACGTGCAGACGATGCTCGAATCCCGCAGCTTCATGGACCGTCACGCCTCCGAGCTGCACCACTCCAACTGGCGGATGGGCAAGGTCCTCCGCGACGCCGGGGTGAAGATCTTCCAGATCGAGACCACGCTGAACAACGACACGTTCGGCTCGTCGGGCCCCATGTCGGTGCTGCAGAAGCGGGAGTGGGAGTGGAACGCCCGCGACCGGGCCACCTTCGTCGCCATGAAGGCGGGCCTCGACCGCATGCCGCTGAAGGCCCGCCGCTCGATCTTCCAGGCGTGGAAGGCGCCCTACGGGGTGACGTCGGTGCAGGCCGGCGAGGTCGAGGCCGTGCACGAGCAGACCACGCAGAACGTGTTCGCCCAGCAGCTGGTGACGGTGGAGGGCCAGACCGACATCCTGACGATGGGCCTGCCGTACATCGGGCCGTACAACGTCAACTCGGTGATGAACCCGATCCTGGTGGCGTGCCTGGGGCTCGGCTACTTCTTCAACATGTACCGGGGCGCACCGCTGGTGCGGGAGGGCGGGGTGGTGATCATGAGCCACCCGACCACCTCGGAGTTCCACCCGGTGCACCACCCGTCGTACATCGACTTCTTCGACCAGGTGCTGGCCGACACCACCGATCCGAAGGAGATCGAGCAGCGCTACGAGAAGCAGTACGCCGAGGACGAGTGGTACCGCCACCTGTACCGCACCAGCTACGCCTACCACGGCGTCCACCCCTTCTACATGTGGTACTGGGCCTGCCACGGGATGGCGCACGCCGGCAAGGTGATCGTGGTGGGCGGCGAGAACAAGGCCGTGCGGCGGCTCGGGTTCACGGCGGCGTCGACCCTGCAGGACGCGCTGGAGATGGCGTCCGACGTGGTGGGGCGCGACCCGTCGATCACCCACGTGCACAACCCGCCGCTGGTCATGTCGGACGTGCAGGTCTGACATGGTGAAGCTGCCGTCCGCGGTGAAGCTGCCCCGGCTGCCGTTTCCCTACTCGGCGCCGACGACGCCGTTGGGCGTCGAGCCGGTGGAGCGCAAGCGGCGCTCGGGCCCGGGCTACGAGACCGACTGGGCCCGCCGGCTGCCCGCCCGCGTGGGCCGGATGGCGCTGCGCGAGACCCTGCTGCGGGCCGGTGTCGCCGCGCTGGCCGCCCCCGAGGTCCACGGCCTCGACCGGCTGGCGGCCCTCCGTGACGACGAGGACCAGCCGGTCATCTTCGCCGCCAACCACCACAGCCACATCGACACGCCGGTGCTGCTCACCTGCATCCCCGACCCCTGGCGCGACCGGATGTTCGTGGGGGCCGCGGCCGACTACTTCTTCCGCAACCCCGTGACCAGCGCCCTGTCGGCCCTGGTGATCGGGGCCGTGCCGATCGACCGCAGCCGGGTCAGCCGCACGTCGGCCGACCGGACCGCGATGTTGATCGACGACGGCTGGTCGATGCTGATCTTCCCCGAAGGCGGCCGCTCACCCGACGGCTGGGGCCAGCCGTTCCGGGGCGGCGCCGCCTACCTGTCGGCCCGCACCGGGGTGCCGGTGGTGCCCGTGCACATCCACGGCACCCGGCACATCCTGCGGAAGGGCCGCAAGCTGCCGTCGCCGTCGTCCACCAAGGTCACCTTCGGGGTGCCCCTGCAACCGGCGCCCGACGACGACGCCCGCCGCCTCGGGCCCCGCATCGAGCAGGCGGTCGCCGAGCTGGCCGACGAGGCCACCACCGACTGGTGGTCGGCCCGCCGCCGCGCCCACGCCGGCGAGACCCCGTCGCTCACGGGCCCCGACGCCTCGGGTTGGCGCCGGGCCTGGGCGCTGGGCGACCGCACCCGCAAGGCCCGCCGCGACCAGCGCACCTGGCCTCGCATCTGACTCCCATGCCCGCCACGCGGCAAAATGTGCACGAGAGCGCACGGAATCCGTCCGTTTCCGTGCACATTTCGGGGTGTGAGCGGGCATGTCAGATGTGGGTCTTGGCCTCGTCGTAGCCGGCGTCGGCGGGTGGCTCGGCCGGCCCGTAGACCAGGTTCAGCACACCCGTCGTGAAGGTCTGCGACGAGAGCAGCGCCAGCGGGAGCGGGTCGCCGTCGTCGAACAGCCGCATGCCCTTGCCGACGGCGATCGGGTGCACCAGCAGGTGCAGCTCGTCGATCAGCCCGGCGGCCAGCAGCTGGCGGACCACCGACACCGAGCCGCTCATGGCGATGGATCCGTCGCCCGGCTCGTTCTTCAGGGCGGTGACGGCCTCGACGAGGTCGCCCTGCAGCAGCTCGGAGTTCCGCCACGTGAGCTCGAGCTGCTGGTTCGACACGACGATCTTGCGGACGTCACCGAGGTGCTTGGCGAACACGGCGTCCTCCCCGCCCTCCGCCTCGCGGCCGGGCCACGCCTCGGCGAAGCTGTCGTAGGTCACGCGCCCGAGCAGCAGGGTGTCGGACACACCCATGGTCGACGAGACGGCGGCACCCATCTCGTCGTTGAAGTACGGGAAGTGCCAGAGATGCGGGTCCTCGACGACGCCGTCGAGCGAGATGAACAGGTCGGCGGTGATCTTCTTCATGGCGGTCCTCCTGGTGGCCGGTGCGCTCTGCACCTTCCCTCAGACCGCGCCCACCACCCGAACTCATCGGCGGCACATAGCTACCATCGGTAAATGGCTGGGGGGAGGTGGGTCGGTGTGGCGCGCCGGCAGCGAGGGCAGGTCGTCGGGCTGACCCTCGTGTTGGCGATCCCGGTCGTGGTGGCGCTGGTGGCGCTGCACTCGCCCCGGTGGTTCCCGCTGATCGACATGGCGCAGATCGAGATGCGGGTGCGCGACGTGCCCACCACCCACCCGCCGCTGGTCGGGCTCGGCGGCCGCATGCAGGGTTACGACCAGACCGGCAGCCACCCCGGCCCGCTCGGCTTCTACCTGCTGTGGCCCGTCTACCGGCTGCTCGGGTCCAGCGCCTGGGCGCTGCAGGTGTCGAGCGCCACGCTCAGCCTCGCCGCCGCCGGCCTCGCCGTGTGGATCGCGCGCCGTCGGACCGGGACGACCTTCGCGGTCGTGGTCGCCGCGGGCCTGGCGCCGCTGCTGCGGGGCTACGGCGCGGTGATGGTGACCGAGCCGTGGAACCCGCGCCTGCCCGTGGTCTGGTGGGTGGTGTTCCTGCTGGCCGTGTGGTCGGTGCTGGACCGCGACGTGCGGATGCTGCCGCTCGTCGTGCTCGCCGGCACCGTCTGCATGCAGACCCACATCCCCTACGCCGTGCTGGTGGGCGGGCTGTGGGCGCTGACCGTCGCCGCCGTCGCCCACCAGGCCCGCAGGGACCGGGAGGCCCGACGCTGGGCGATCGGCTCCGGCGTGCTGCTCGTCGCCCTGTGGCTGCCGCCGCTGTACGAGCAGCTCACGCACCACCCGGGGAACCTGGCGATCATCGTCGAGAACTTCCGCCACCCCTACGACGACCAGGTGCCCTTCGGCGACGCCGTCGACACCTGGCTGCAGCACCTCGACGTCACGGCGCTGGTCCGGGGCGACGTGCTCCGCCACGGCTCGCCGGCCGGAGGCATCGCCTTCCTCGCCGTGTGGGCCGCCGCCGCGGCGTGGGCCTGGCGCCGCCGGGAGTCGACCCTGCTGTCGCTCCACGTCGTCGCCGGCGCCGCCACCGTGCTCGGGCTGCTGGCGATCAGCCGCATCTTCGGCCCGCTGTGGCCCTACCTGGTGTTCTGGGCCTGGGGGACCACGGCCGTCGCGCTCGTGGCCATCGTCTGGACGTTCGTCACCCCCTGGCCCCGGCCGGTGCTCGCCGGCGCCACCGCGGTGCTGGTGGTGACCACGGCGGCCTTCACCGTCGAGGCGCCCGACACCGAGATGGCGGCCGCCGGGCGGTCGGACGAGCTGTCGGTCCTGGCCGGCCCGACCGTGGAGCGCCTGGAGGACGACCCGGTCGGCTGCGGCGACGACTGCACGTACCTCGTCACCTGGATCGACCCGGTCGAGCTCGAGTCCGTGGGCCACGGGCTGCTGCTGGAGCTGGAGCGGCAGGGCTTCGACGCCCGGGCCGCGTACGACGAGGACCTCGCCGTGCGGCCCCACCGCACCGCCCGCCGCTCGCAGGTCGACGCCGAGGTGCAGATCGTCTCGGGCGACGCGGTCATCACGGAGCTGCAGGTGCGTGACCACGCCGAGCTCGTCGCCGTGGTCGACCCGCGCACCCCCGGGGAGCGCACCGAGTACCGCCGCCTGCGCCGCGCGCTGCTGGCCGACCTCGAGGCCCACGACCGGCACGGCCTGGCGCTCCGGGTGGCCGAGCAGGTGATCGTCGAGACCGACCCCCGCATGACCGCCGGCGCCCGCAGCCTCGCCTGGTACGCCAACCGCTTCCCACGGCCCAGCGCCGTGTTCCTGATCACCCCGGAGGAACCCCGACCATGAGCCCGAGCGTCGTCGCAGCGGACCGGCCGCCGCGCCGCATAGGATCGACCCTCATGCTCCGGTTCGAGCGTGAGGTCGTCACGGCCCTGGGGAACGCTCCCGAACAATCCACCCGCGGGGCCGTCGAGGCCTTCGTCGACGGCTCGCTGCGAGCCCTGCCCGAGCCCATCCGGCTGGGGCTCCTGGGCGAGACCGTGATCCTCGGCACCTACGTCGGACTGCTGCGAGCGGCCGGGCGCGTCGAGGACACCGTCGACCTGCGCCGCCGCCTCGACGCCTGGGAGGGCAGCCGCATCAGCTACCTGCGCCAATACGTCCACATGTTCCGCTCACTGGTGCTGTTCGCCGAGAACGAGCTGGGTCCCGACGCGACCGACGCCGAGCAGGAGCCGGCCGTCTGATGGCCTCGATCACGACCGAGGTGCTGGTGATCGGGTCGGGAGCCGGCGGTGCCGTCACCGCGGTCCGCCTGGCCGAGTCGGGTCACGACGTGCTGGTGGTCGAGGAGGGCCCCTGGTTCGACGCCGACGAGCACGAGCCCTTCTCCCTGCCCGAGATGGTGGCCAAGTACCGCCACCGCGGCGCCCAGGTCGCCCTGGGCAACCCGGCCGTGGCGTTCGGCGAGGGCCGCTGCGTCGGCGGCAGCACCGAGGTCAACAGCGGCCTGTTCCACCGCCTCCCCGACCACCTGGCCGAGGAGTGGCAGCGCACCTACGACATCGACGACTTCGACCCCGCCACCCTGGCCCGCTACGCCACCCGGGTGGAGACCGAGCTGGGCGTGTCGACGCTGCCCACCGCGCCGCCCCCGTCGTCGGCCGCCCTGGAGCGGGGTGCCACCAAGCTGGGCTGGCGCAACGTGGAGTTCGCCCGGGTCTTCCGCTACGACGAGCAGGGCCGCGGCACCAAGCAGACGATGAGCCGCACGCTGCTGCCCAAGGCCGTCAGCGCCGGCGCCCGGATCCTGCCCGACTGCCGGGTGCTCCGCCTGCGCCTCCACCCCGGCGACGGTCGGGCCCTGGGGGCACGCTGCGAGCGGACCCACCCGGACGGCGGCCGCGAGATCCTCGACGTCGACGCCGACCACGTGGTCGTGTGCGCGGGGGCCGTGCAGACGCCCGCCCTCCTGCAGCGCTCCGGGGTCCGGCGCAACATCGGGCGCGGCCTCAAGCTGCACCCGACGGTGAAGATCGCGGCCCGCTTCCCCCACCCGGTCGACCACGGCGACGTGCCCATGCATCGGGTCACCGAGTTCGCCCCCCACCTGACGATCGGCGGGTCGGCCAGCCGCAAGGGCCAGATCGCCATGGCGCTGGCCGAGGCCACCCACGACATCGACGACGCCCTGGCCGACTGGGACAACGTGGCCGTCTACTACGCGGCCATCCGCAGCGAGGGCTCCGGCCGGGTGCGGGCGATCCCCGGGCTGAAGGCCCCGCTGATCACCTACAAGCTCACCGACGCCGACATGAGCCGCCTGGCCCGGGGCCTCGTCCACCTGGGCGAGGTGCTGCTGGCGGCCGGGGCGACCGAGCTCTACCCGTCGCTGGTGGGCGGGCCGGTGGCCCGGCGCCTCGACGACATCGGCCAGTGGTGGGACCGCTCGACCCGGTCGAACAGCAACCTGATGACCGTCCACCTCACGTCGACGGTGCGCATGGGCAACGACCGGGCGCTCACCGGCACCGACAGCTACGGCCAGGTGTGGGACCACCCCCACCTGCACGTCAACGACGCCTCGCTGCTGCCCGACGCCCCCGGCGTCAACCCCCAGGCCGCCATCATGACCATCGCGTCCCGCAACACGGAGCACCTGATCACCTCACTATGAGCCCGTCCTCGACCGACAACCCGACCGCCGTCGTCACGGGGGCCTCCGGCTGGCTGGGGCAGAACCTGGTGCGCGCCCTGGCCCCGACCCGGGAGCGGGTGCGCTGCCTCGTGCCCGACGCCGACAGCGGGCCGCCCCTGGAGCTGATCGCCCCCTCCGTCGAGACCGTGGTGGGCGACGTGCGCGACCCCGCCACCGTCGACCGCCTCTTCGCCGACGTCGGCTCCGCGGCCTCGGTGTTCCACGCCGCCGCCGTCATCCACCCCCGCAAGCTCACCCGCGAGTTCTTCGACGTGAACGTGGGCGGCACCCAGATGGTGCTCGACCGGGCCCGGCGGGCGGGCGTCGAGCGGGTGGTGCACGTGTCGTCGAACTCGCCGTTCGGGGCCAACCCGACCCCCGACGACCGCTTCGACGAGGACTCCCCCTACAACCCGTACATGGGCTACGGGCAGTCGAAGTGGGAGGCCGAGACGCTGGTGCGCACGGCCCACGAGCGGGGCGACGTCGCCGCCGTGATCGTGCGGGCGCCCTGGTTCTACGGCCCCTACCAGCCCAGCCGGCAGAGCCAGTTCTTCACCGCCATCCGCAAGGGCCGCTTCCCGCTGATCGGCGACGGCACCCAGCGCCGCTCGATGGTCTACACCGAGAACCTGGTGCAGGGCCTCCTGTGCGCGGACCGCTCCGAGAAGGCGCTCGGCAACGCCTACTGGGTGGCCGACACCGAGCCCTACGCCCTGGCCGACATCCTGGCGACGGTCCGCCGGGCCCTCGAGGCCGAGGGACTGACGCTGTCGGGCCGCGGGTCGCTGAAGGTGCCCCGCGTCGTCAGCGAGGTGGCCGAGAAGGTCGACGGCTTCCTGCAGGGCAAGGGCCGCTACAGCCAGGCCGTCCACGTGCTCGGCGAGATGAAGGACACCATCGCCTGCGACATCGGCCGGGCCCGCGACGAGATCGGCTACGACCCTGCGGTGTCGCTCTTCGAGGGCATGCGCGCCAGCATCCGCTGGTGCCTCGACCACGGGGAGACCCTGTGAGCAAGACCGTCCTGGTCACCGGGGGGAGCGGCTACTTCGGATCGATCCTGGTCGACGACGCCCTGGCCCGGGGCGACACCGTGCGGGTGCTCGACCTCAACCCTCCGGGCGACGAGCGGGCAGCGAAGGTCGACTACGTGCCGGGCGACGTGCGCGACCGGGCCACGGTGCGCAGCGCCTGCGAGGGCGTCGACGTGGTGCTCCACAACGTCGCCCAGGTGCCATTGGCCAAGGACCGCGAGCTGTTCTGGTCGGTCAACGTGACCGGCACCGCCAACGTGCTGCTCGCCGCCCGGGATGCGGGCGTCGACAAGGTGGTGCACACCTCGTCGAGCGCGATCTTCGGCATCCCCGAGAGCAACCCGGTCACCGAGGACACCCCCGGCCGGCCGCTGGAGGCGTACGGGAAGGCCAAGCTCGAGGCCGAGTTCCTGTGCCGCGACGCCGCCGCGAACGGGCTCGACGTGAGCATCGTCCGCCCCCGGACGATCCTCGGGCACGGCCGGCTGGGCATCATCGCCGTGCTGTTCGAGTTCGTGGCCGAGGGTGCGCCCGTGTTCGTGCTCGACGGCGGCCACAACCGCTACCAGTTCATCCACGCCAACGACCTGGCCGACGCCGTGCTGCGGGCCGGCGACCGCGACAAGCCGGCCGTCTACAACATCGGGGCCACCGAGTTCGGCACGATGCGCGAGCTGCTCCAGGCGCTGGTCGACCACGCGGGCACGGGCTCGCAGCTGCGGTCGCTGCCGGCGGCACCCGCCCGGGTAGCCATGAAGGTGGCGGCGACAGCCGGAGTCGCGCCGTTCGCCCCCTACCACTGGCTGCTCTACGCCGAATCCCTGTGGTTCGACACCACCCGGGCGCAGACCGAGCTGGGCTGGAGCTCACGCTGGTCGAACGTGGCGGCGCTCGTCGAGTCGTACGAGTGGTTCCTCGCCCATCGCCAGGAGCTGGCGCATCGTGAAGGTGCCTCGCACCACCAGTCGCCGGTGAAGCTCGGCGTGCTCGAAGTCCTCAAAAGACTTTGAAGGGAAACGACCCTATTCGGGCCGTTTCCCTTCAAAGACTGATCTCAGGCGGCGTCGGCGTCGACCGCGCGGAGCATGTGGCCCCGCTCACCCAGCGACTCGTCGCCGGTCGCCTGGTCGTGGGTCAGGTAGCGGAAGATGGCCCGCCAGGGGATGGTGGCACCGACCACCATGAACCCGGTCAGCCACACGCCGGTGTCGTCGTTGCGGATGTCGATGTTCCAGTTCGTGAACACCGAGAAATCGAGCCATACCACGGCCCCGATGCCGGCGATGAACGTCAGCAGGGAGCGGAACCGCTCGACCACGTCGAACAGGTCGCACACGAAGTCGACCGCTTTGATCGTGGCCAGGGCGAGGAGCGCGACTATGGCGAAGTCGTACATTTTCAACCTCCTCTTCGCAGGAGCCCCGAATTGGGGTTTGTGAGCCTGCGATTCTTGCGTTACCCCTCAGACCTGAATGACAGGAAGCCGTCACGTCACAACTTGGTAGCTGTTCGTGACATCTACCTGTCGGTTGTGACGGCCCGCGCTCCGTTCGTTCGCGGACGGAAGGCCACGACTAAGGTCGGGCCATCTCGACGGGCACGATCGACGTGACCGACGCCGCGGGGGACGTCGCCGCCGACGACGCTGCCGGCGCCAAGGTTCCTTCCCCGGCACGCACGGCCCTGTTGGTCGTGGGGCTCGTCGCCGTCGCGGGCGGGATCCCGCTGGCGATGGCGCTCGGCGTGCTCCACCAGCCCCGCTGGTACCCGCTGCTCGACCTCGCCCAGACCGAGTTGCGGGTGCGCGACGTCGGCACCGGTGACTCGCCGCTCGTCGGCCTCGCCGGTCGCATCAACGGCGACGACGGCCTGCAGGGCAGCCACCCCGGCCCGCTGAGCTTCTGGTCGCTGGCACCCTTCTACACCCTGTTCGGCCGAACGGCCTGGGCGCTGCAGGCCGCCGCCGCGTCGCTCAACCTGCTGGCCATGGGCGTCGCCGTGTGGATCGCCCACCGGCGGGGCGGGCCCTACGCGGCCCTCGGCGCCACCGTGGTGCTGGCGGTGCTCATGCGGGCCTACGCGGCCGACTGGCTCACCGAGGCATGGAACCCCTACATGCCGATGCTGTGGTGGGTGGTGTTCCTGCTGGCCGTGTGGTCGGTGCTGTGCGACGACCTGGCGCTGCTGCCGGTCGCCGTGTTCGCCGGCTCGTTCTGCGGGCAGACCCACATCCCCTACCTCGGTCTGGTGGTGGGTGTCGGCGGGCTGACCGCGGCTCTTCTCGCCTGGCGCCTCGTCAGCCGGCGCTCCGACCCCGGCCCCGACGCCGGCTCCCGGCGCAAGCTCCTCCGCTACGTGCTGCCGTCGCTCGGCCTGCTGGTGGTGCTGTGGCTGCCGCCGGTGATCCAGGAGGTCACCAGCGACCGCGGCAACCTCACCCTGATCCAGGAGAACTTCACCCGGGAGTCGAACGAGGAGGTGGGTGTCCGCCGGGCCGCCGAGGTGGTGATGTCCAACCTCTCGGTGACCAACCTGCTGGAGAGCCACAAGGGCAGCCGCGACGCCGTGAGCGGCGGCCTCGTGAACGCCCCCGCCCTGGCGCTGCTCGCCGTGTGGGGCGCCGCCGTGTGGCTGGCCTGGCGGCGGGGCTACCGCGACCTGCTCAACCTGCACGCCCTGGTGGCGGTGGCGCTGGTGCTCGGTGTGGTGTCGATCAGCCGGATCTTCGACCTGCTCTGGTACTACCTGGTGCTGTGGCTGTGGGGCACCGTGGCGCTGGCGCTGCTGGCGTCGGCCTGGACGTTCGTGCGGGCCTGGCCCCGACCGCGGGCGGAGCTCACCCGCTTCGGCACGGCCGGGCTGGTGGTCGTGCTGGTGGCCGTCACCGCCAAGTTCACCTACGACTCGGCGTTCGTGGAGCCCCCGGCGGCCGAGGAGTCGGCCGTCCTGGCGGAGGTCACGCCCGAACTGGTGGCCGAGCTGCGATCGGGTGATCTCCCGGGCGGCGGTGAGGACGGCCGCTACCTCGTGCGCTGGGGCGAGGACGCGCTGGCGATCGGCTCCCAGGGCTTCGGGTTCCTGCTCGAGCTGGAGCGGCAGGGCTTCGACGTCGGCGTGGTCCAGGCGCACGCCACCGGAGCGGTGGAGCACCGGGTCCGGTCCCTCGACGACGCCAGCGCCACCATCAACTACGTGATCGGCGAGCAGCACATCGAGCGCTGGCGGGCCGTGCCCGGCGCGGTCGAGGCCGTCCACTACGAGCCCCGGGACGACGCCGAGCAGCGCCGCTTCGACGACCTGCGCGCCGAGGTCGCCGACGGGCTGGAGGACCGGGGCCTCGGCGACCTGGCCGACCGGCTCGACGAGAACCTCTTCCGCGTCGGCATCGACCCCCGCACCCCGCCGGAGATCAGCACCGAGATCAGCGCGCTGATGGACCTCGGCCTGCCCACCGCGGTCTTCGTCGCCCCACCCGACGCGGGCTAGTTCAGCAACGGGTCAGGAACGTGCAGCACTTCGGTAATGCGCGTTGCACGGTGACGAAACGAGCCGTCCGTACCCTCGGCCCCAGTGACCAGCCACGCCGCCGACCTTGCCCCCGCCGTGGCGCTCCTGCGCTGGCCCGAGGACGCGTCGTCCCGCCGCCGGCTGGCGGCCGCCCGGCTCCCCCGGCTGCTCCTCGTCGGTGCCGGGGAGGAGCCCCCGCTGGACGACGACGAGCTGGAGGACTGGATCCGCCTGCCGTTGGACCCTGACGAACTGGCCGTGCGCAGCGACACGCTGGTGGAGCGGGCCCGCCACGTGGCCCCGCGGGCGACAGGCCTGGTGCTCGACGGCGACGACGTGCTGCACCGCGACGGGCGCTGGGTGGCCCTGCCGCCGCTGGAGGCCCGGGTGTTCGCCCAGCTCCTGGCCCGCCCGGGCGAGGTGGTCCGCCGGGCGGCGCTGACGGACGCCGGCTGGCCGACCGGCCTCCCGGTCGACGAGCGGGCGATCGACGGCGTCGTCAAGCGGCTGCGACGGCGGGTCGCCCCGCTGGGCGTGCAGGTCCACACCGTCCCCGGGGCGGGCTTCCTGCTCGACCACGTCGAGATGGGCACGCCCCCGGTCAGCTGACCGCCACGGAGTAGGCCGGGCTCCGCAGCCAGCGGCGCCGCGCCGTCACCCCGCCGCTGACGAAGCGCCGGATCGCGGCTTCGTCGTCGGCGTCGAGCTTGTTGCCGTCGGGGCCGTGGAGCAGGAACGTGTCGTGCGCCCGGCCGTCGTGGCCGGCGATCGTGGCCGACGCGACGTCGACGTCCGCCGCCGCGAACGCGGTGGCGAGCTGGTGCAGCAGCCGGGGCTTGTCGGGGGCGTCGACCTCGCAGGCGGTGTGCCATGGAGAGGCGTGGCGGTCGAACGACACCCGGGCCTCGGGCAGTGGTGGGCTGCTGAGCTCCTCGTCCAGCGCGGCCTCGACGGCCGCCTGCAGCACCTCCGCGTCGGGGACCCCGGCAGCCTGGACGCAGAACGACTCCAGCGCGGCGCCGTCGGGCCAGGTGGCGACCCCGGCGTGGCTGATCCCCAGGTCGAGATCGGCCAGCGCCCCGGTGGTGGCGGCCAGCAGGCCGTGGCGGTCGCGGGCGGCGACGTCCACCCAGGTGCAGTCGGACGCCGGTGTGACCGCGACCCGCACGGTGCCCGGGGCCGGCACGGTCCGCAGCAGCCCCGCGTGCCGGGCCAGCGCCGCCGGCTCCGCGCGCAGGAGGTGCGACCGGGGCGCGGTCTCGAGGCGTGCCCGCTGGGCCTCGTCGAGACCGACCAGCGACAGCGCGGCGGCCCGGTGCCGGTCGACCAGGTCGCGGGCCGCGGTGCCGGCCAGCGTGTCGTCGGCCAGCACCGTCTGGACCAGGTCGTGCAGCTCCCGCAGGCGGGCCAGCTCCCAGCGCTCCCTGTCGGCGTTGCGCAATGCGGTGAGGACGTAGAGGGCGCGGGCGCGCTCGGGCGTGGCGAGGTGGGTGGCCAGCGGCACGACCGCCGCCTCGCTGAGCCCTGCGGTGCGGTGCGCCGCCGCCCACAGCAGCTCCCGGTCACCGACCAGGGCGGCCACGTCGGACTGCGCCTTGGCGCCGAGCCCGAGGCGGGCGGTCAGGCGCTCGGCGGCGTCGACCGGGTCGCGGTGGGCCTCCAGCCCCTCGGCGAGCAGCATCGCCAGCAGGAGCCGGTCGCGGTGCTCGACGTGGTCGGCCTCGATGGAGATCGGATCGTCGGCGTCGAGGGTCCGCAGGCGCTCCAGGGCCACGAAGCTGTGGCTCTCCAGGGGGTCGATCGAGAAGGTCCCCGTGTCGCGGGCCCGGATCCCCTCGGCCAGCGGCGGCAGGGCCCGGTCGAGCATCCCGACCGAGTCGAGGAACCGCCACGACCGGGCGTGCCCCCGCTCGACGACGTGGAGGAGGTCGTCGAGGTCCTCGGGCGTCCACTCCACCCGGACGTCGTCGGCCGCGAACGCCGCCGACAGCCAGTCGAGCAGCTCGTCCGACGGCCGGTTGCGGCCCACCCGCCGGGCGGCGTCGAGCGAGATCGACAGGGCCGCGGCCTGGGGCGGGACGACTGCCAGGACGAGCTCGTCGCCCTCCAGCCGGAGCCACCCCCCGGGTGGCCGGGTGGCGACCGCATCCGATTCGCCGGCGGCGCGGGCCGCGGCGTGGAGGCGGCCGTAGCGGATCTTGAGCAGCTGCGGCGTGGCCAGGGTGGTGACCAGCACGACCAGCAGCAGCGCCGCGTAGAGGTCGTCGCCGATCACGCCGGTCTGCAGGCCGATGGTGGCGAAGATGAGGCCGACCTCGCCCCGGGGCAGCATCCCGAGGCCGATCAGCAGCTTGTCGCCCGGCGACCCGATGGCGCCCAGCGGCGAGACCATCTTGCCGACCACCGCCGCCACCAGCAGCAGGGCGGCGTCCCGCAGCACCTCGGGCCGGGTGAAGGCGTCGATCTCGGCGTCGATGCCGATCTGCAGGAAGAAGACCGGGATGAACAGGTGGCCGACCGGGGTCAGCTCCCGCCGGATGACGTGCGACTGGGCCGCTCGGCTCAGGGCGATGCCGGCCAGGAACGCCCCGATGATCGGTGCCAGGCGGGCGGCGTCGGCCAGCCGGGCGAAGGCCAGCGTGAACGCCAGGGCGAGGGCGACCATCGTCCCCGTCGAGCGCGACCACCGCTCGATCAGCCCGAACAGCGGCGCGGTGATCCGCAGCCCGACCGCCCCGCCGACCACGATGAACCCGACGGCGACGGCGACGATCCCCGCCACCGACAGCGCGGAGACCGAGCCCTCGGTGACCAGGCGCACCACCACGGTGAGCACGACCAGGCCCATCACGTCGTCGGCCACCGCGGCGCCCAGCACGGTGCGCGCCTCGGTGGTCGCCAGGGCTCTCAGGTCGCCGAACACCCGGGCGGTGATCCCCACGCTGGTGGCGGTGAGCGCGGCGCCGACGAACAGCGCGGTCTCACCGTCGGTCCCGATGATCTGCATGGCGCCGATCCCCAGCGCCATCGGGACGACCACCCCCACGGTGGCGACCAGCATCGACGCCCGGCCCACCCGTCCCAGCTCGCCGAGGTCCATCTCCATCCCGACCTCGAGCAGGAGCAGGATGACCCCGATCTCCCCGAGCGTGCGCAGCACCTCGTCGGAGTCGCCCACCAGGCCCAGCAGCGAGGGCCCGACCAGGACGCCGGCCAGGATCTCGCCGACCACGGCGGGGACGCCGATCCGCTCCGCGATCTCGGCCGCGAACTTCGCTGCGGCCAGCACCACCAGGATGTCCGTGAGGACGGTTGCTATGTCCATGCTCTCCCCGCCGTGGCCCGTACATGAGCCGGGTGGGCACGGCGCAACCCGTGCCCACCCGGATTCCCAAGGTCAGACCACGCTGTCGACCCTGTACCTCCGATCCGTCAGGTAGCGACGGGTTCGGTCTCCTCTTCCGTGGCACCGTTGGCCGTGGTGACGTCCGGCAGCAGGTTGAACTCGGGATAGGCGACTGCACCCATCTCGGGCATGTCCATGCCGGCGATCTCCACCTCGGCCGTCGGGCGGATGCCGCCCTTCATGATCTTGTTCTGCAGCTTGAAGAAGCCGTAGGCCAGCGGGAACAGGACCAGGACGATGACCGCAACGCCGATGGCCTGGGCGGCCAGCTGCTTCGCACCCAGCGAGGTGTCGTAGAGGATGCCGGTCACGCCGGGGTCCCCGTCCTTGGCCATCACATCGGCGGTCGGATCCAGGAAGTTCCAGCCCACGCCGAAGTCGCCGCTGGAGAAGATGCCGACGCAGAGCACACCGAAGAGGCCGTTGACGCCGTGGACGGCGATAGCGCCCACCGGGTCGTCGACCTTCAGCCTGTTCTCGATGAAGCCGTAGGCGAGGATCACCAGCACACCGGCGATGGTGCCGATCACGGCGGCGGCCCACGGCTGGACGAAGGCGCACGGTGCGGTGATCGCCACCAGGCCCGCGAGCATGCCGTTGACCATCATGCCGGGATCCGGCTTGCCGGCCCGCCACATCGTCCAGAACATCGCCGCCGTGGCACCGAACGCCGCGGCCAGCGCGGTGTTGGCCGCCACGAAGGCGAACCGGACCTCGGTCGCTGCGAGCGTCGAGGCGGCGTTGAAGCCGAACCAGCCGAACAACAGGATGAAGCAGCCGAGCATCGCCATCGGGATGTGGTGACCCGGGATGACGTTCGACGAGCCGTCCTTGTTGAACTTGCCGATGCGGGGGCCGAGCACCAGGGCACCGGCCAGCGAGGCGGCGCCACCGACGGCGTGCACCACACCCGATCCGGCGAAGTCGACGTAGCCGTAGCCGAGGCCCATGCTGTCGCCCAGCTGGCTCAGCCAGCCGCCGCCCCACGTCCACGCCGCGAACAGCGGGTAGAAGATGGCGCCGCAGAACAGGCCCCAGCCGACGAACGCCTTCCACTTCCACCGCTCGGCCATGGCCCCGGTCGGGATCGTGGCCGTGGTGTCCATGAAGGCCACCATGTAGAGGAAGAAGGCTGCGACCGCCGCCGAGCTCCCGGCCTTACCGAGGTCCGTGAGCGCGAAGCCGCCCTTCCACAGGAACACCCAGTCGCCGCTGCCGATGAGGGCGTCGCCGATCGGTGTCGTGTA
Organism: Acidimicrobiales bacterium; assembly: GCA_035316325.1. NCBI lineage: Bacteria > Bacillati > Actinomycetota > Acidimicrobiia > Acidimicrobiales > Acidimicrobiales bacterium. The sequence goes on along the minus strand of DATHJB010000212.1, from coordinate 125,219 downwards.
GCCGAAGTCGAAGCCGGGCAGCGGGTAGTAATAGCCGCCGAAGGCGAACGAGTAGCCGCAGATGAAGAACGCGACGAAGCCGAGGCCGAAGATCGCGAAGTTCGTCGACACCACGTGGGCCGCGTTCTTGGCCCGGCAGAACCCCGTCTCGACGAGGGCGAAGCCGGCCTGCATGAAGATGACGAGGACGGCCCCGATGACGATCCACAGCAGGTTGGTCTGCTGCGCCAGGGCCGTGACCGGATCCGCGTCCTGCGCCGAGGCGACCCCCGGGAACGCGAGGACGAGGGCGCCGGCCAAGCCGAGCGCGGCAGGGACTTTGCGACGCATCACGAGCCCCTCTCCCGCCCGAGTCCCGGCAAACTCATGATGAGCATGCGTGACTTCCTTTCGTGAGGTGTTCAGAGTCAGGCGCGTGGCCCGATTCGCCACCGAACGTAGGAACGCGCTGTCACGCGTAGATGTCGCATCTGTGAACGAACTACCGCAATTAGCTGTTGTAGATAGGTAATGAAGCTTCGATGTTTCTGACCAAAGCCGATCGGACGAGCTCTCGCTATCCGAGCCCCGATCGACCCCCGTTCACCCAGCGTCGTGCGGGTCGCACGGGGGGAGGCGGCGGGGGAAATGGGAGGCATCCTCCACAGTGGTCGTCGGGTAGTCTGGCGGCGCTCCGGATGGGGCGCTCCCGGGCAACGGCGCCCATGTCGGCTTCCACACCCCAGGAGACGCGTCGTTGCCGCTAGTCCCCACCCGCGAACTCGACGCCTGTGGCATCGGCTTCGTTGCTGATGGTCAGGGTCGGGTGTCCCGCTCCATCGTCACCGCCGCGCTGCACGGCCTGGCCTGCGTGAAGCACCGCGGCGCCGTCGCCGCCGATGCCCGCACCGGCGACGGCAGCGGCCTGCTCACGCCGATCCCCCGGGCCATCTTCGGCGAGCGCACCGGAGTTGCCGTCCTGTTCGTGCGGGGCGACGACCCCCGCCCCGCGGTCGAGACCGCGGCCAAGGAGGAGGACCTGGCGGTCGTCGAATGGCGCGAGGTGCCGGTCGAGCCGGCGGCGCTGGGCGACCTGGCCCGCCGGAGCGCCCCGCACGTCGTGCAGGTGGTCTTCGAGGATGCCGCCGAGGTGCCGCTGGCGCAGGACGAGCGCCGGGCCCTGCGGTTCCGGCGCCGCATCGAGCGCGCCACGCTGGGCGTCTACGTGACGTCGTGCTCGTTCCGCACGCTCGTCTACAAGGGCCTGGCCGCCGCCGACGCCGTGGCCGACTTCTACCCCGACCTGGCCGACGACCGCTTCGCCGCCTCCTTCGCCGTCTTCCACCAGCGCTTCTCCACCAACACCCTGCCGAGCTGGGAGCGGGCCCAGCCGTTCCGGACCCTGTGCCACAACGGCGAGATCAACGCCCTGTGGGGCAACGAGAACCGCATGAAGGGCCGGGCCGAGCTCGGCACCGTGGCCGCCGGCCTGGGCGACGAGGAGCTGTACCAGCCGCTGCTCGACGCCGACGACTCCGACTCCGGCAAGCTCGACTCGCTGGTCGAGCTGCTGATGCGGGGCGGGCGCGACATCCGCCACGCCATGGCCATGGCCGTGCCCGAGGCGTGGGAGAACGTCCGCGACGTCGACGCCGACGTCCGCGGCTTCTACCGCTACCACTCGGCGCTGCTCGAGCCGTGGGACGGCCCCGCCGGCCTGGTGTTCACCGACGGCGTCGGTGTCGGCGCCTGCCTCGACCGCAACGGCCTGCGCCCCCTGCGCTACGCCGTCTGCGAGGACGGCTTCATCGCCGTGTGCTCCGAGGTGGGGGCGGTCGACCTGAGCGGCCACGGCGGCGTCACCCGGGGCCGGCTCGGTCCCGGCCAGATGCTGTTCGTCGACCCCACCCGGGGCGTCCTCGACAACCTGGCCTGCAAGGAGCGCATCGCCGCCGGCGCGCCCTACGCCCGGTGGGCCTCCGACGGCTTCTACAAGGTCCCCACCGGCGAACCCTCCCTCGAGGTGCCCGTCGACCTGGCGCAGCGCCAGGTGATGCACGGGTTCACCAAGGAGGAGCTGGCCATGGTCCTCAAGGAGATGGCCAGCGAGGCCTACGAGCCCACCTTCTCCATGGGCGACGACTCGCCGCTGCCCAACATGGCCCCCCGCACCCGGCCCATCAGCCACTACGTGCGGCAGCGCTTCGCCCAGGTCACCAACCCGCCGATCGACCCGCTGCGCGAGAAGGTCGTGATGAGCCTGCGGACCACCCTCGGGCCCCGCAAGCCGCTGCTCACCGAGCACCCCGACGCGGCGCGGCTGCTGTCGCTCCCCTCGTTCTTCGTGTACCCGTCGGGCGTCGAGCACATCGCCGAGGGCGGCATCGCGCCCTGGCGCGTCGGGCGGATGGACGCCACGTTCCCCGTCGCCGACGGCCCGGGCGGGCTGCGGTCCGCCGTCGACCGGTTGGCCGCCGCGGCCGTGGCCGCGGTCGAGGAAGGCCACGGCACGCTCATCGTCGACGACGGCGCGGCCGACGCGGCGCGCGCCCCCGTGCCGTCGCTGCTGGCCGTCGGCGCCATCCACCAGGCGCTCACCGCCGCCCGGCTGCGGTCGCGCACGTCGCTGGTGGTCGTCACCGACGACGCCCGCGACGTCCACGGCATCGCCGCGCTGCTCGGCTTCGGCGCCGACGCCCTGTGCCCCCGCCTGGCGCTGGCCACCATCGCCGACGAGGCCGACCGCAACCGCTACGGCCCCGCCACCAGCCCTGAGGCGCAGCACCGGTTCCAGGCCGCCGCCGAGGCGGGAGTCCTCAAGATCCTGTCGAAGATGGGCATCTGCACGGTCGACTCGTACCGGGGCGCCCAGATCTTCGAGGTCGTGGGCCTGGCCCCCGAGGTGGTCGACGTGTGCTTCACCGGCACACCCAACCTGGTGGGCGGCATCGGCTGGGCCGAGCTGGGCGCCGACGTCCTCACCCGCCACGAGGCCGCCTGGGCCACCGACGAGGAGCCCGACCTGGCGTCGCCCGGCTACTACCGGGTGCGCAAGGGCGGCGAGCCCCACACCAAGGACAAGGACACCGTCCAGGCCCTCAACGACCTGACGCTCGTCCAGGAGAAGCCGCCGGAGGGCGTCACCCGCGAGATGCAGGCGGCCCACGTGCTGCAGTCGGCGATCCGCTCCGAGTCGACCGACCGCTACGACGCCTTCACCAAGCTGGTGCTGGAGCGGCCGCCGATCGAGCTGCACGACCTGCTGGAGCTGGTGCCGGCCAGCGAGCCGGTGCCGCTCGACGAGGTGGAGGCCGCCACCGACATCGTCAAGCGCTTCTCGACCGGCGCCATGTCGCACGGCTCCCTGTCCCGGGAGGCCCACGAGACACTGGCGCAGGCCATGAACCTGATCGGCGCCCGGTCGAACTGCGGCGAGGGCGGCGAGGACCCCTACCGCTACCGCACCCGGGGCCAGGGCCGCGACGACAAGAACTCGAAGATCAAGCAGGTGGCGTCGGGCCGCTTCGGGGTCACGCCCGAGTACCTGGCCCACGCCGACGAGCTGCAGATCAAGATGGCCCAGGGCTCGAAGCCCGGCGAGGGGGGCCAGCTCCCGGGCCACAAGGTGTCGAAGGAGATCGCTCGGTTGCGCCACACGCAGCCCGGGGTCGGCCTCATCTCGCCGCCGCCCCACCACGACATCTACTCCATCGAGGACCTCGCCCAGCTCATCTTCGACCTCAAGCAGGTCAACGCCGCCCAGGTGTCGGTGAAGCTGGTGGCCGAGGACGGCGTCGGCACCATCGCCGCGGGCTGCGTGAAGGCGCTGGCCGACGTGGTGCACCTGTCGGGTCAGAACGGCGGCACGGGCGCGAGCCCGCTGTCGTCGATCAAGCACGCCGGCCTGCCCTGGGAGATCGGCCTGGCCGACACCCAGCAGTCGCTGGTCGCCAACAGCCTCCGCAGCCGGGTGCGGGTGCGGGTCGACGGCGGCTTCCTCACCGGCCGCCAGGTGATCACCGCGGCCCTGCTCGGCGCCGACGAGTACAGCTTCGGTACCGGCGCCATGATCGCCGAGGGCTGCATCATGCTGCGGGCCTGCCACAACGACACCTGCAAGCCGGGCGTCGCCACGCAGCGACCGCACCTGCGGGCCAACTTCGCCGGCACGCCCGAGGGCGTCGCCGCCTACTTCATGTTCATGGCCGAGGAGGTGCGGCGGCACCTGTCGACGCTGGGCCTGCGCTCGCTCGACGAGGCCATCGGGCGCGTCGACCTGCTGCGCCAGAAGGTCACCGGCAACGACCGGGCCGACGCCATGGACCTGTCACCGCTGCTGGTCGATCCCGTCGACCCGGCGACGCCCGACGAGCCCCGCCGCTTCGTGGAGCGGGTCGCCATCCTCGACCCCCGGTCCGACCTGGGCGACCAGCTGCTGGCCGATGCCTACCGCCACATCTGGGACGGCGACCGGGTCGACCTGTCGTACCGCATCTCGAACGCCGACCGGGCCTTCGGCGCCGCGCTGTCGGGCGCCCTGGCGCTGGAGTACGGGGAGCGGCCGCCCCGCGGGTCGGCCCGGGTCACGCTCACCGGCACCGCCGGGCAGAGCTTCGCCGCGTGGCTGGCCCACGGCGTGGAGCTCCACCTCACCGGCGAGGCCAACGACTACGTCGGCAAGGGCATGGGCGGCGGCCTCGTGGTGATCCGCCCGCCCGACGACGACGTGTCCGACCTGCCCATCCTCGCCGGCAACACCTGCCTCTACGGGGCCACCGACGGCGAGATGTTCATCGCCGGCGGCGTGGGCGAGCGCTTCGGCGTCCGCAACTCGGGGGCCACGGCGGTCGTCGAGGCGGCGGGCGACCACTGCTGCGAGTACATGACCGGCGGCACCGTCGTGGTGCTCGGCCCGGTGGGCGCCAACCTGGGCGCGGGCATGACCGGCGGCCAGGCGTTCGTGTTCGACGACCGCTTCGAGCGGCTCGTGAGCCGCGTGAACACCGACCTGGTCGACGCCGTGCGGCCCGACGAGTCGGGGCTGCAGGAGGTGCGCTGGCTGGTCGAGCGGCACGCCGAGCTCACCGGGTCCGCCCGCTCGCTCGCCCTGCTCGCCGACTGGGACGAGGTGACCGACCACCTCTGGCACATCCTCCCGAAGGACCGGGTGCGCCGCATCGAGGACTCGGCCGCGGAGCGCGTCGTCAACGCGTGATCATGAGAAAGCCTTCCTGAGTACGCGCATTTTCGACGATCGTTACAAGACTGTTGCTGTCGGGGCGTGCGGGAGCAAGTACTCTCGCCTCCCCGATGGCCCTTGCCGCTGCGCCAGAGATTTCGGGGTTTCGCGCCCTATCACCGCTGGGATACGGACCTACGAGCACCATCTACAGCGCGCAGGCCGACGCCCTGGGCCGCTGGGTGGCGCTGACCGTCTACACCACAGCTCTGCCCAACGAACGCGCCCAGCGCCGCTTCGACCGGTCGTTCGAGGTCGCCCGGAGGCTCGGGGCGCACCCGCACATCGTCACGATGCTGGAGAGCGGCCTCACCTTCGAGCGCCAGCCCTACGTGGCCACGGAGATCTACGAGCGGGGCACGCTGCAGACCCGGGTGGAGGGCCGCCAGCCGCAGTCGATCGACGACGTGCTGCACATGGGCGTCCAGCTCGCCGGGGCCCTGGAGACCGCCCACCGGGCCGAGGTGGTGCACGGCGGCATCCATCCCGCCCGGGTGCTGCTGTCCAACGAGGGTGAGCCGGCGCTGGCCGACCTGGGCCTGGTGCCGCTGGTCGACCGGGGTGGGCTGGCCGCTCTCGTGAGCCCGATGTCGTTCCACGCCCCGCCCGAGGTGCTGGAGGCGCGGCCGGTGATCCCGGCCACCGACGTCTACGCCCTGGCCTCGACCCTGTACGCCGCGCTCGCGGGCCGGGCGCCGTACCAGCGGGGCGACGACGACACGACGGCGGCGCTGCTGGTCCGCATCCTGCAGCACGACGTGCCGCCGCTGGGGCGGTCCGACGTGCCGGGCTCGCTGGAGGAGACCCTGCGACGGGCGCTGCGGTCGGAGCCGGAGGACCGGCAGGCCCGGGCGCTGGCGTTCGCCCGCGAGCTGCAGTCGTGCCAGAAGGAGCTGGGCCTGCCGGTGTCGCAGCCGATCGTGCTCGACGTGGCCGCCAGCATCCGCCTGGCCAGCGACGCCTCGACCGAGCCCCGGCTGGCGGTCGCCCCGGTGGTGGAGCCGGCGCCGCCGAGCCAGCCGATGCAGCGGGTCTTCGTGCCGGCCCCCGAGGAGCCGGATGCCGCGGCACCCGAGCCGACACCGGCGCCTGCTCCCCCTGTGGCCGCCGAGCCCCCGACGCCGCTGCCGACCGCCCCTCCCCCGCTGCCCGAGCCCCTCGTCCCCGGCCCGTTCCCGCCCCCCACGTCGGCCCCGTCGAACGGCTTCGATCCCGGCCCGTTCCCACCGCCGACGTCGAACCCGTTCGACCCGCCGCCCGGATCCAACGGCTTCGGCCACGACCCCTTCCCCGCCCCACCGGCACCACCGCCCGGGCCCAACGGCAACGGCTTCGACCCCTTCCCCGCCCCACCGGACCCGCTGCCCGGGCCCAACGGCAACGGCTTCGACCCGTTCCCACCCCCGACGTCGGCCCCGGCGGCCGGGCCCGAGTCGTTCGACCTCGACTCCCTCCCGGTGCCGACGTGGGCAGCGCCGCCGCCCGAAGCGCCCGTCGTTCGCTCGGGATACGTCGACCTGGGCTCGGGCGACTCGTTCGCGCCGCCACCGTCGACCGACCACGTGAACGGCGAGGCGTTCGAGTTCGGGATGACCCCCGAGGCCCGCGCCGAGATGCGCGGCGAGCCGGCTCCGGCGCCGAAGGTCCGGTCGTTCGACTCCCACGCCAAGGGTGCCGACTCCGCCTGGGGCCCGGTGAGCGGGCCCGACAGCGCCTCCGTCCTCGAACCCGCGGCGCCGGCAACCGCGGTGGAACCGGCCCCGTCACCGTCGTGGCAGGACCTCGCTGCCCCGCCCGGCACCGAGGTGCGGTCGCCGTTCGCCGGGGTGCAGAGCCTGGACCTGCGGCCCCGCGACGGCGACGCCCCGACCACCGCCGCCCCGCCGATGCGGGCACTGCCGGTGATCGTGCTGGTGGCGCTGGTCGTCGTGCTGGGCGCCGGGCTGGCCTGGGCGGTCACCACGAAGGACCCGGCCGAGAGCGACGCCGCCAACGACGCGGACGCCTCCGCCACGTCGGGGGCACCACCCGCCGACGAGGAGATCCCCCACGTCGCGGTCACCGCGGTGGAGAACCCGTCGGGCGTGCAGCTCGACTGGGACGGCGGCTCCGACGGCAACCAGATGGTGCTGGTCCTGTCGGAGACCGAGACACCCCGCCTGCTCCCCGCCGAGACCGGCACGGCGCTGCTGGTGCCCGGCAACTCGCTGGCCGCCGCCAACGGCTACTGCTTCGCCGTGACCACCACGTCGAACCCGCCGCCGGCCCCGGCGCTCCTCGCCGCCGACCTGCCCGACGAGGCGCTCAGCCCCGCGGCCTGCATCCGGGGCGCCTCCCCCACCACCGTCCGCCGCGACTGACCCAAGTCCTCCGAGGGCGCGGCACTTTCCGCGCGCAGGAGTGACATCTTGGCGGCATGGGCGATGACCTGAAGGCCCTCCCGGACCTCGACCTGACCGTCTACACCACGCTGGCGACGGCGTACCGCACGGCGGCCAACACGATCTGGGGGCAGAACAAGGGGCGCATGGACCACGTCGTGGCGGCGGCCACCCAGTGGGTCGGCCAGACCCAGGAGGCCTACGCGGCCCGCTTCGAGCAGGGCTACAAGGACGGCGCCGAGATCTGCGGGGCGCTGTACCAGGCGGCGGCGATGATCGACGGCAACACCACGTCGGTGCCGGAGGCGTTCCAGGAAGGGTTCGCCCAGCTGGCCACCACCGGCATCGGCGAGAAGAACCTGCTCGCCGCCGCCCGCCGCGAGAACGAGCGGCGCCAGGCCGCCCGCGAGTGGCTGGAGCGGCGCGAGAGCTACCGCAACAACGACAGCGTGTGGGATTCGTTCAACGACCTCATCGGCAACGACCCCGACTGGGAGTCGATCCCCGAGATCGGCCCGATGCCGGAGAAGGTGGAGGAGCCGTTCCTCGAGGCACCACCGGCCACCGTCGAGGCCTGAGGGGACGGCGGCGGAATCGTGGCATCACTGTCGGCGAGGATCGGGACCCTGCGGTCGGCCGCGGGCGAGCTGGGCAAGCTCGACACGGCCATCCGCACCGCGCAGGAGACCCTGAGCGGCGCGCACAACGGGTTCAACAACAGCAAGGAGTTCGGGGCGCTCGACGCGGCCGCCCTGCTCGGGCAGATCCTCACCTGGGTCGACCTGAACGGCAAGGACATCGACTACCTCAACACCGTCGCCCAGGTGTTCGAGGACACCGACGCGCGGCTCGGCCGCGAGGCCACCGACACCGAGATCCAGGCGGCGCTGGCGGCGGCGGGGCTGACGGGCCCGCGGCCCGACATGACGATCGACCAGGTGAAGCTCACCGGCATCCCGACCACGTCGGGCTTCTCCAACGATCCGGTCAACACGGCGTCCGGCAACTTCTACGAGGTCGAGGACGACCTCGGCTTCGGGCCCGCCTTCGGGTGGTTCGGGTTCCGGCGCACCTACAACAGCCGCCACCGGTTCGTCGGCCCGTTCGGTCCGGGCTGGTCGAGCATCGCCTCGGCCCGGCTGGTGCTGTCGGCGTCCGAGCGCTTCGCCACCTGGCTGGGCCCCGACGGCCAGGCCGGCCGCATCCCCATGGCCGACGGGACCCTCCCCGGCACCCAGGGCCACGTCGAGCACCACCCCGAGCACCCCGCAGCGCCCCTCCGCCTCGTCTTCCCCCTCGAGGACCTCACCTGGCACTTCGACGCCGATGGTCGGCCCACCCTGCTCGACAAGGGCCCCGGCGACCAGATGCGGCTGTCGTGGCGGGGCGAGCAGCTGCTCGGCATGCGGCACGTGCGCGGCCGCGGCGTCACCCTCACCTGGGACGCCGCCCGCACCCGTGTCGTCGCCGTCGAGGCCGACGACGGGCGCAAGGTCACCTACGCCTACGACGAGGCCGGCCAGCTCACCGGTTGCGACGGCCCCCAGGGCCGGCGCACCTACGAGTGGGACGACAAGGGTCGCATCACCGCGGTCGTCGACGCGGACGGTGTGGTGGAGGCCCGCAACAACTACGACATCCAGGGCCGGGTGGTCCAGCAGCTCACGCCCTTCGGGCGCCGGATCCGCTTCTGGTACCGGCCCGGCCTGGTCACCGAGGTCGACGACACCGACGGCGGCCCGCTCAACGCCTGGTACCACGACGAGCGCGGCCAGCTCGAGCAGGTCGTCGACGGCGAGGGCGGCACGACCACCAACCTGTGGACCGCCGGCGGTCAGGTGGCGGCGATGACCGACCGCCGGGGTGGGGTCACCCGCTACACCTACGACGAGCACGGCCGGCAGGTCCGGACCGAGCTCCCCGGCGGCACCTGGGAGGAGCAGGCCTGGGACGACCGGCACCGCCTCGTCGCCGTGACCACCCCGGCCGGCACCACCACCTACGGCTACGACGGCGACCAGCGGCGGCCGTCGTCGATGCGCGACCCCGAGGGTGGCACCGTCCGCACCGAGCTCGGCGACGACGGCCTGGTGCTGGCCGTGACCGACCCCGACGGCTACCGCCTCTCGTTCACCTACGACGACGAGGGCCGGGTGGTCACCAGCACCGACCCGTCCGGTGGCGTCCGTCGCTACGAGTACAACGCCCACGGCCAGACCGCCGCCGTCACCAGCCCGCTCGGCCACGTCGTGCGCTTCGGCCACGACGCCGCCGGCCGCGTCGTCACCCGCACCGACCCCGACGGCAGCGTGTGGCGCACCGAGCACTCCCCCGCCGGCCGCGTGCTGGCCGTCGTCGACCCGCTCGGCAACCGCGAGGAGACCCGCTACGGCGCCCACGGCGAGCGCAGTGAGGTCGTCGACCCGCTCGGCGGGACCACCCGCTACGACTACGACACCCAGGGCAACGTCGCCGCGATCCTCGACCCCCTCGGCCACACGTGGCGCACCGAGCACGACGGCTGCCAGCGCCCCGTCGCCACCGTCGACCCGCTCGGCCACACCTGGCACCGGCGCCACGACCCCGAGGGCGAGGTCAGCGCCACCGACGCCCCGTCCGGCAAGCGCCAGGAGATCCCCCGCGACGAGGCCGGGCGGCCCCTCGCCCTCACCGCCGCCCACGCCGGCAGCCTCCTCGGGCCCACCGCCCGCCAGGACCCCGACGCACTGCCCTTCCAGATGTTCCTCGCCGCCGGCTTCGCCGGCCTCCCCGACGCGGCGGAGGTCACGGTCGGCTACGACGCCGCCGGCAACGTCGCCACCCTGGGCCGGGCCGACGGCACCGAGGCCCGCTCCGAGTACGACGGCTGCGGCCGCGTCGCCGTGCTGGTCCAGCCCAGCGGCGCCACCACCCGGTTCGGCTACACGCCGGGCGGGCGCCTGTCGCTGGCCACCGGCCCCACCGGCAGCATCACCCGCTACCGCTACGACGACTGCGGCCGGATGGCCGAGATGATCGACCCGACCGGCAGCCGCACCCGGGTCCGCTACGACGCCGACGGCAACGTCGTCGAGCTGCTGGAGGCCACCGGCGACCGCACCCGCCACAGCTACGACGCCTGCAGCCGGGTCGTCTCCTCCACCACCGCCAACGGCGGCACCACCACCTACGAGTACGACGCCGCCGGCCGGCAGGTCGCCGTCACGTCGCCCACCGGGGGCGTCACCCGGATCGCCCACGACGCCGCCGGCCGCACGATCGCCACCACCGACGCCAACGGCGGCACCACCACCTACGAGTACGACGGCCGCGACAACCTGGTGGCCGAGATCGACCCCCTCGGCGCTCGCACGACCCACGTCTACGACGCCTGCGGCCGGCTGACGGCCACCGTCGACCCGCTGGGCCGGGAGACGACCCGCGTCTACGACGTCGACGGGCGCCTGGTGTCGATCACCGAGCCCGACGGCACCGTCCACGAGCTCCTCGACGACAGCGACGAGCCCGATGCCTCCGATGCCTCCGGCGAAGGCGGGGACGCCGACGGCCCGGCGCTGGTGCGCGACGAGCTGGGCCGGATCAGCGAGGTCGCCACACCCGACGGCCAGGTGCTGCTGCGCCACGAGTGGGACGTCGACGGCAACCTCGTCGGCGAGACCACCATCACCGCCACCCAGGGCTGGACCTACGACCCCGCGGGCCGCCTCGTCGCCCACACCCTGGAGCTGCCCGGCCAGGAGCCGGCCACCACCCACTTCCGCCTCGACGCCGGCGGCCGCCCCGTCACCGTCACCGACCCGGCGCTCGGCCGGGTGGTCGTCGAGCGCGACGCCGCCGGCCGCGCCACCCGCGTCGTCGGCGCCGGCCTCGACGAGCGCCGCACCTGGCGGCACGGCCAGCTCAGCGCCTGGGCCCGGGTCCGCTCCGCCGACGAGGCCGCGGCCGCGCTCGCTGCCGAGGTCCGCTACGTGCGCGACGTGACCGGCCGGATCACCCGCGCCCGCCACGGCGACGGCACGACCGTCGACTACCGCTACGACCCCGCCGGGCAGCTCACCGAGGTCCGCCGCGACGACTCGACCTGGCGGTTCGGCTGGGACGCCGCCGGCCGGCTCGCCACCGAGGACACGCCCGACGGTCGCCGCGCCTTCACCTACGACGCCGCCGGGCAGCTCACCGAGCTCGACGACCACGACGGCACCACCCGCGTGGCCTGGGACCTCGCCGGTCGCCGCGAGTCGGAGGTCGGCCCCGCCGGCACCCGCTCCTACACCTGGGACGCCGACAGCGGCCGGCTCAGCGCCGTCCTGATCGAACCCGTGGGCGTCGACGACCCCACCGTCCACCAGCTCGACTACGACATCCTCGGGCGGCTGTGCGCGGTCGACAACACCGCCCTGGCCTGGGACGCCGCGACCGACCCCGTGCCGCGCCTGGTCGGCGTCGCCGGCCAGCGCATCACCGGGGCCCCCGGCGCACCCGTGGCGCCGGCCCTGGTCGCACCGGACGGGATGCCCGACTGGCTCCCCGCCGTCGACGACCGCTACGACGTCCCCGGCCTCGACCCGTGGGGCCGGGCGGGACGGGCGCAGGGTGGCGGCCCGGTCCTCATCCCGGGCTCCGACCTGGCGTTCGGGCACCGACAGGAGCTCAGCATCGACGGCCTGGTGTGGCTGCGCGCCCGCGCCTACGACCCGACGACCCGCAGCTTCCTCTCCCCGGACCCGCTGCCGCCGGTCCCCGGCGCACCCTGGACCCACAACACCTACCACTACGCCGCCAACGACCCGGTCAACTTCTGCGATCCCCTGGGCCTCCAGGCCCTGAGCGACGAGGCCCTCGCCGAGGTCCGCGCCGACTTCAAGAAGGGCTGGTGGGAGAAGCACTGGAAGGTCGTCGCCGGCATCGGCGTGGTGGCGCTGGGCGTCGTCCTCACCGTGATCCCGGTCGGCGGTCCCCTGGGCGTCGGCCTGATGCTGCTCGGCGGCGCCCTGATCGGCGGCGGCGCCTCGTACTCCATGCAGATGGGGATGACCGGCGAGGTCAGCTGGAAGCAGGTGTTCATCGATGCCGGCATCGGCGCCCTCAGCGCCGGGCTCTCCGGGCTGGCCGCCAAGGGCCTCTCCTCGGTCGCCATGCCCACACTCGCCCGGGTGAGCACCGTGGCCGCCACGGAGGCCGTCGTCAACGTGGGCGCCGGCATGACCACCCGGGCGATCAACGGGCAGCCGGTCCTCGACTGGACCAGCATCGGCATCGACGCCGGCGTCGGCGGCATCCTGGGCGGGGGCGTCGCGGGCGGCATCGCGTGGAAGGCGGCCCGCAACGCACCGACCGTCCCGGTCTCGACGCCGGACACACCGACGATCGTCCCGACCAACGTCGACGGCCCGAGGGTCGAGATCCCGGCCTCGGGTATCGACGACCTCCCGACCGGTACGAGCACCACGGGAGCCGGCGAGCCGGTCAACACCAGCACGACCACCACCGGAGCGGGCGACAACCCCGGCGCCAACACCGGAGCGGGCGACAACCCCGGGGCGAACACCGGAGCGGGCGACAACACCGGCGCCGACACCACCACGACGGCCGGCGACAACCCCGCCGACACCACCACGACGGCCGGCGACCCGAACGTCGTCAACCCGGCCGACAACCCGGCCGCCCCGGGCCAGACCGTCGACCAGCCCCGGGTCGACACGACGACCACCGCCGCGGGTGATCCGAACGTCGTCAACCCGGCCGACAGCCCCGTCGGCGCCGTCGACCAACCCCGCGTCGACACAGCGGCCCAGCCGGCCGGCCAACCCCGGACCGAAGCTCCGGCGCAGCCGGTCGACACACCGGCCCGTGTCGCCGACCCCGAGGCCTTCGCCCCCATCCACCTCGGGGAAGGCCCCCGGGTCAACGCCCTCGACCAGCCCCGCGTCGACGCCCCCACCGGCACCGGCCTCGACGACTTCGAGCCGATCCACCTCGGTGACCAGCCGGTGGTCCGGGGCGCCGACGACGTCCCGGCCCGGACGCAGATGGAAGCACCCCCGGCCCGTGCCGTCGAGGACCCGGCGGCCCGCCTCGACCCCGAGCTCGAGCCGGCCGCGGCCGCCGTCGTCTCGTCGCCCTCCTCCGCCCCCGCCGCCGCGGCAGCCGGCGCCTCGACCCCGGCACCGGCCGTCCGCGCGCCGGTCCCGTCCGGTGCAGTCGGGCCCGGCAGCTCCGTCCCGAGCAGCCCCGGCGGTCCCACCGGGCCCGGCGGCTCCGGCCCGGGTGGCCCCGGTGGTCCCGGTGCGGGAGCCCCACCGCCGCGGTTCCCCCCACGCCGGCCCAGCCAGTGGCACGACATCGCCGACCCGGGCCTGCAGGGCAACGCCCTCCTGCCCGACGGGACCCGCGTGGGCGACCACTTCCACGGCCCCACCAGCCGCCTGCCCCGGGACGCCCGCGACCTCACGGCCGGGTTCGTCACCGTCGACGGCCAGATCCCGCCGAGCATGCGGGCAGCCGACCCGAGCATCGCCGCCAACCCCGGCAACGCCGTCCGGTTCAGCGGCAACGGGCTCCACGCCGAGGACGTCGTCATCCAGTCGGGCGATCTCCAGCGGGCCGTGCAGGACGCCGCCGAGCTGGCGGCCGCCACGGGCAACCGGGTGCCGGTGAACCTCGTGATCAACCGGTCGCCGTGCAACACCCGGTGCCCCACGACCATCACCAACTACGTCACCCGCGAGCTGCCCGGGGCCCTGGTGCGCCCGCCGCGCATCTCGCAGGTCGACTGGGACGCCGCGCTCCGCAACGTCGACATCGAGCTGCACGTCCCCCACGCCTACGAGCCGCCCCGGATCGCCGACCGCACCACCACCGGCGACCTGCTGCAGCTCGAGTCGAGCGGCGTGCGGGTGGTCGTCTACCAGCCCCGACCCGGGGAGTACCGGCCTGGCAACCCCGCCGCCGGCGGGAAGGGCTCGGGCGGCAACGACGGCGGCAGCGGGGAGGCGCTCAACGAGACCCTCACCCACCTCGACGACTACCGGCTCACCACCGGCAGCCGGCCGCCCCGGCACTGGACCGAGACCGGCGAGCCGCCGGGCCCCGAAGGCCTCCCGCCGAGTGGCGGCCCCGACCCCGGCCCCGACGTCCCCGGCGGCCCCCGCACCACCGACCCGACGACCCCACAGTCCCGGGCCGACACCCCGGCGGCCCCCCAGGCCCGCACCGGCGGCCCCGCCGATGTCAGTCCCCCCGCCCGCCCCGTCGAGCCGCCCGCCGCTCGACCTGCCGACCCACCCACTGGACGCCCCACCGAGCCGCCCGCTGCTCGACCCACCGACCCACCCGTCGGACGCCCCACCGAGCCGCCGGGAGGCCGGCCCGTCGAGCCGCCCGCTGCTCGACCCGCTGATCCGGCCCAGCCGACCGGGCCCCGACCCGTCGACCAGCCGTCCGGGCCCCGGACCGGCGAAGAGGTTCCCGGCCCGCGGGCCGGTGAACCCGGCAGCCCCACCACCCCCGCCGCACGGGCCGGTGAACCGGAGAGCCCGGGGGTCCGGGGCGGAGAGGCCGACCCGGCAGCACCGCCCGGGGCCCGTGACGTCGACGTGCCCGGGGGGACCGGAGGGGGTGCCGGACCGAGAGGCGCACCCGACGCGCCCGGTCGGCCGGCACCGGACGGACACCCGGCACCGGACGGTCAGCCGTCGAGCTCCCCGGAGCCCGTCGATGGCACGGCCGTCGACGGCACGGCCCAGGTGCCGCCGCGTCCGGACAGCACGCCGGCGCCGCTCCAGCCCGTCCCTCCGCCGCGCCTCAACCCCGGGTTCCGGCCGGTCATCAAGCCGGAGACCCCCGCCAAGTGGTGGCAGATCAACCGCAAGCTCAAGGGCCTGAAGGAGTCGCTCTTCCCCAAGAGCGTGAGGATGGAGACGCCCCCGCCGCCCGGGCAGGCACCGGCGCACCTCCACCCCACGCACCAGATCGATCTGCTGATCCAGCAGCAGTACGTGCGGCAGGTGTTCCACCCCTCCCCCGTCGACGTGGGCCAGCGGGTCAGCGACCTCTACCCCCACCGGTTCGCTCCGACCCCCGGCGCCGACCAACGGCTCGCCGACGCGATCGAGCAGTTCGGACGCGAGAACCCGGAGCAGTGGCTCGACTTCGTCAACCCCCACTTCAACGCCGGCAACGGGGGGATGAACGCCTACGGGACCAACTGCACCGACAACATGCGGGCCTACGCCGACGCCCGCCAGGGCGCCCAGCCCTACGCGGCCTCGGGCGACCGGGCGTTCTTCGAGGCCGACCTCACCGCGTGGTGGGCCGGAGCGGTGCCCAACAACACCATCTACGCCCAGAACCTCGGTGACCTCGGCCTCTTCCAGCAGCGGGCGTGGAGCCACGTCGCCCTCCAGTTGCGAGGGCATCCGCCGGGCACGGTCGCCATCGTCGGCGTCGGCTGGGAGCCGTACATGGTGAACGGCGTCGCTCAGCGCGGTGCCGCCCACGTGTTCGGCGCCGAGGTCGCCCCGGACGGCACGCTGCGGTGGGTCGATCCGCAGCCGAAACCCCCGGTGTACCGGCCGTGGCCGCCGCAGTACCCGAACCGGGTCAGGTTCGTGCAGTCGATGTTCCGCCGCCCCGACGAGATGGTGTGGCGCACCGACAGCCCGCTGGACCAGTACCGGGCCGTGCCGAGCGCCCCGATCGACGGGCCCTTCCAGTCGAACATCACCCCGTACCGGTTCGAGGGCGGGACCCTGGCCATGCACGATGGGCTCCCCTCACTGACGGGGGGCCAACCCGGCCCCGCCCTGACCGAGCACATGGGCGCCGCCGACTCGTTCATGGAGCACCGGCTGTGGCAGAACCCCGACCTGCCCTACCACTCGACCTTCGACAACGGCCACACCGCCGACTTCTGGGTCGACCAGGCGATCGGCTCCAACCAGGCCCGGGTCGACCAGTGGCTCCAGGGCTCGACGGACGCCCGCCTCACGATCGACCAGCCCTTCTCGTCCGTCACCGGCCGAGCCATGGTGCAGGGCCAGAGCACCAGCGTGCCGGCCACCGGCGTCAAGGTGGTGCTCGAGCGGCGTCCCCCGGGCTCGTGGCCCGCCTACCTCATCGTGAAGGCGCAGCCGAGCCTCGTGGCACCCCCGCCGCCGCCCACGTTCCCGCCCACCGTCGCCGGCCCGGCCGGCGTCTCGTAGGGTGGACCGACCGATGACCGACACGCTCACCGCCCGCTGCCCCGAGGTCGTGTACCTGCTGAGCGCCTACGTCCTGGGCGACACGACGCTCGCCGCCGAGCTCGACGACTACACCAAGGTCGAGGGCCTCGAGCGGGGTGCCGACGCCCTCGGAGAGCTGCAGGCGCTCCTGGCCGACCCCACGGTCGCCGACGCCGACCTCGACGCCTTCGCCATGGCCCACTCGTCGAGGTACCTCGGCACGGGCCGCGCCACGTTGCAGTGGGTGGCCGACGAGCTGCAGCCGTCGCTGGAGCGGCTGGCCGCGGAACCGGACCCGGCCGAGCCGTCCGACGACGTGGCCGACCAGCTGGCCGGCTGGATCGAGGGCCAGGGCATGATCCGGCCCGCCGACCTCCAGAACTGGGAATGGGCCGACGCCGGCGACGGCCGGTGGGTGGTCACCCCGCCGGGCACCGGTGGTGTGATCTTCGTGGTCACCCCCACCGCCATCCGGGCGATCCGGCCGGCGTACGAGTCGGTGCCCGAAGCCCTCCGCGAGCTGGGCATCCAGTAGGCGCAGGCCCGGCGTCCCGGCCCCACCAGGCCCGGGCGCGACAGAAGGCCGGGGCGCGTGCTGCGCTCCCGGCCTTCGTGGACGTCGAGAGTGGCTTCAGGCGCCGCCGGAGGCGACGCGGCGGGCCATGGTGGCGTCCATCTCCTGGAAGCCGTCCTTCATGCTCACCAGCAGGTTCGAGCAGCCCCGGAGGTTGTCCTCCACGCCCTTGAACGAGCGCCGGGCGTTCCCGAACATGTCCTTGTAGGCGTCGCCGGCCGCGCCCTGCCAGTCGGTGCCCTGCAGGGCGGTCAGCTCCCGGTCGAAGTAGCTGGCCATCTCGTCCACCATCGAGTTGATGTTGTTGGCACGGGTCTGCAGCTCGGTGGGAGTCAGCTTCAGCAGGTCGCTCACGAGTCTTTCCTCCGTCAGTCGTTCCTCGTCCTACACGAGGAGATGTACATCACGAGCCCCCGGAGCGCGAGGGCGGCCCCCTCAGGTGAGGCCCACCTGCACCAGCGACCAGCTCCGGTTGGCCACGAAGATGCCCCGCCCCGGAGGGAAGTCCTGGCCGGGCCGGAGGGCCGGGCGCACGTCGAGCACGGTCTCGACGTCGGCGCGGGTGTCGGGCTGCAGGAACACGGCGCTGCGGTTGCGCCGCAGGGTGGACAGCCAGCCGCTGTAGGCCTTGGACATGGTCGACGGCTCGCACGCCACGATCAGCCGCACGCACTCGCGCTTGGCCAGCTGCTCGAGCGGGCGCTCGACGTCGAAGTCGTCGATCTCCTCGGCCCCGTCGATGAACAGGACGGCCCGGGCGTCGACGCCCTCGTCGTCGGCGACGGCCTCCCACAGCGCCTCGGCCACCCGGGCGTGGGCGGCCCGGGAGAAGGCGGCATCGTCCCACAGGTCGAGCGACTGCAGCGGGCTCGAGGCGGAACCGATGGCCACCAGCCGCAGGGCCTCGCCAGACGACGCCCGCAACCCGGCCGCTGCCGTGGCCAGCGTCGACGACCGGCCCGACATGGGCGGCCCGAGCACCACGAAGTTCTGGCGCCGCAGGTCGATCTGGAGGGTGGCGAGCGTGAGGTCGACCGCGCCCAGCGGGGCCGTGAGCTCGGCGCCCACGGGGGCATCGTCGAGCATCAGGCGCTCGGGCAGCTTGGGCAACGCCGGGGCCCGGGCGGCGCTCGCGGCCGCCAGCTTCTCGGCCTGCTTCAGGAGGGCGTCGACCTGGGCGGCGCCGGCCGGGTCGTCGCCCGGGCACGCCACCTGCACCTCGGTGGCGCCGCCGCCCAGCCACGAGGCGAACCCGCGGCCGAGGGGGAGGTCGGCGTCCTTCGCCACGGTGGTGGGCACGTTGAGCGACGTCATCTCGTCGACCGACGACATGCGCAGCACCAGCCGGGCGGCGATGGCCGACTGCAGCGCCGGACCGATGCCCATGCGCCGGTCGTGGGTGATGACGCAGTGGATGCCGACCTGCCGGCCGGCGGTGACGATCTGCTGGAAGATCGTCTGCCACTGGTAGCGGTCGGACTTGTCGAAGGTCTCGTGGAAGTTGCCGTAGCTGTCGAGCAGCACCACGATCCGCGGCACGTGGATCTCGCCGGAGCGCTGCCGGAGAGCGCCGAGGCTCTCCGAGCGATGCTGGGCGAGCAGCCGGCGGCGGATGTCGATCTCCTGCTCCAGCAGCGTGAGGAGCCGGGTGACGCCCTCCTCGTCGTCGCCCTGCAGCACGGCGGCGCACTGGGGTAGCTCGCTGAGCGGGTCGAGCGACCGGCTGGCGTAGTCGAGGGCGTAGACCACGACGTCGTCGGCGTCGCCCTGGGCGGTCATGCCGAGGGCCACGGTCCGGAGCAGGGTGGTCTTGCCGCTGCCGCCCGTGCCGTAGACCAGCAGTCCGCCGGACGCCTCGAGGTCGACGATGGCGGGCCGTTGGGCCTGGTTCTCCGGGTCGTCGTAGCGGCCGAGGACGGCGTAGCGGCCGGGGTCGCGGATGACGTCGAGCGGCGGGATCTCGGCGAGCACGTCGTCGACCGGGATGACCTCCGGCAGCGGCTCGACCCAGGGCCGGCGCACCGGCGGCAGGCCCAGCTGCCGGGCGGCGTCGGCGCTGGCACCCACCAGCACGTCGAGGTGGCTCTCGGGCTCGGCGACCACCAGCGACAGGGGGGCGACCTCCACGGCCGCGACCCCGTCGGGGTCGAACGCCCCGGGTGCGGCCTCGCCCGCCACCGACACCTCGGGCGCCATGTCGGGGTGCAGCACGAACGGGTGGACGTTGACGGCCTGCATCTCCTCGCCGCGGGACGCCACGAACGGCGCCCCCGACCAGGCGGTCTGGAACGGCACCAGCGTCTGGGGCCCGGTGCGGGCGAACGCCCGGCCCCGCAGCGGCACCGGGATGTCGGCCGCCTCGCGGGAGTTGATGATGTTGTCGGAGTCGGTGGGGTCGAGCATGCGCAGCGCGATGCGCAGGTTGGTGTTGGCCAGGATGTTGTCGTTGACGACGCCGGTCGGCCGCTGGGTGGCCAGCACCAGGTGGATGCCGAGGCTGCGACCCCGCTGGGCGATGTCGACGATGCCGGCCACGAAGTCCGGGATCTCCTTGACCAGCGCCGCGAACTCGTCGACGACGATCACCAGGCTGGGCGGGGCGTCCTCGGGGGCCACCTCCAGCATCTCGGTGAGGTCCTTGGCCCGGCCCTCCATGAGCAGCATGCGGCGCTTCAGCTCGGCCCGCAGCGACGTGAGCGCCCGCAGCGCCAGCCGCCCGGACAGGTTGGTGACGTAGCCGACCGTGTGGGGCAGGTCGCGGAACTCGGCGCTGCTGGCGCCGCCCTTGTAGTCGACGAACAGGAAGTTGAGCTTCTGCGGCGAGTAGTTGGCGGCCAGCGCCAGCACCAGGGTCTGCAGCAGCTCGCTCTTGCCGGCGCCGGACGTGCCGCCGATCAGGCTGTGAGGGCCCTGCTCCACCAGGTCGAGGGTGAACGGGCCCTCCACCGACTGGCCGATGGCGAACTCCAGTCCGTAGGGCCGGGCGACGTTCCAGCGGGCGGCGATCTGGTCGCCGTCGGGGTGGTCGAGGCCCAGCACGTCGAGCAGCGGCACCATCCGGGGGATGGCGGTGGTGGCGCTGCCGGCGCTGGCGTCGCGCAGCGGGGCCAGGGAGCGGGCGACGGTACGGGCCACGGCCGGGCCGGCGCCGTCGAGCTCGACGGGCTGCTCGGCGACCGTCGGGTCGGTGGAGCGCAGCACGCCGGTAAGGCCGACGCCGGCGCAGTGCAGCACCGCCCGGCACTGGCGGGGCACCTGCAGCTCGCTGCGGCCGAGCCACAGCATGTGGATCCCGAGGCCGGGGGCGACGTCGAGCAGCTGGGACAGGAGCGACCGGTCGGGCTCGGCGGCCTCGTCCATCACCACCAGCAGCCGGGGCCAGACCAGGGCGGTGTCGGCGTTGGAGAAGCCCTTCATGCGCTCGCCGCGCAGGCCGGCCACGGCCAACAGGTTGACCAGGAGCCGCCGGGTCTCGGCCGGGCCGACCACCACGTGGGCGCCGTCGAGCGGCGACGTGGCCGACCGCACGTGGGGCAGCCACTTGACCCAGTCGAAGCCGCTGGTGCTGCCGGCGCCGATGGCGGCCGCGACCACCAGGTCCTCGGGGCTGTGCAGGCAGGAGGCCTGCGCCACGAGCGCCCGCCCGGTGGCGGCCACCTGCGCCGGGTCGCCGCTCAGGCCGACGGTGCCGACCTCGACGACGTTGACGGTGACCGGCACGTCGAGCACGGCGCCGTGGTGGGCGAGCATGGCGTGGCCGGCGGCCTGCAGCTCCTCGTCGCCCTGGGGCCGGATGCGCTGGGAGATGTGCGAGGGCCGGTCACCCAGGCCGAGGCGCACGTCGAGGAGGTCGCCGGCGATGCGGTCGCGCTCCCACAGGCGCGGCATGTGGAAGGCGGCCTGGTGGCCGAGGTCGGCGAGGTCGGGGGCGGCGAGCAGCCGGATGCGGCGCTCGTGGTCGAGCGCCCGGTCGATCTCGGCCGAGCGGGACTCGACCTTGTCGAAGTACGCGGCCCGGTCGCGCAGGAACTTCTTCTTGCCGCCGCGCTTGTCGGTGAAGTGCTTCACGACGAGCAGCAGCGGTGTGGCCAGCATGAGGGCCAGGAACCACGGGTTGTTCATCATGAACGCGAAGCCGAGGCCGCTCATGGCGGGCAGCAGAGCCTGCATGATCGACAGGCCCTTGCGGTCGGGCGTGGTGGGCGGCGGGGGCAGCTCGTCGAACTCGCGGGCGGGGATCATCGCCCGCCGGTACGGCACCCGGTTGAACGGCACCTGGCCCAGACGGTCGCGCCGGCGGGTCTCGTCGGGCGAGAGCCGCCGGGGGATGAGCATGGTGGCCCCGGCCTGGATCTCCTCGCCGGGCATGACGAACGTGGGCTCGTCGAGCGTGGCGCCGCCCACCCGGGTGCCGGTGATCGCCTCGGGGGTGGGCGCCACCCGCAGCTCGCCCTGGGCCGTGACCTCCAGCGTGAACTGGAACCGGGCCAGCGTGGGATCGGCGATCACGATGTTGCAGCCCACCCCGCCGCCGACGGTGAGGCGCCCGGGCGCCAGGCGTACGGACCTCCCGGCCTGGGGGCCGGCGACCAGGTCGAGGGCCAGGGCCAGGTCGGGGGGCGGCGGCTCGAGCGGCCGGGGCGTGGTGAGGAGCACGGTGTCGCCGCTGACCAGGCCGGAGTCCACGATGCGGGCCGCGGGGTCGAGCGGCCGGTCGCCAGGACGGGCCGGCGAGCTGGCGGAGCCCCGGACGACCACCACCCGGTCCTCGGGCAGCGGCGCAGGGCTGTGCCGGTTGGCGTACGAGGCCAGAGCGTGGGTGAGCGCCTCGACGGTGTCGTCGGGGTCGATGTCGACGACGACGTCGGTCGAGGTCACCGCGCCGCCGTGCCAGCACCTCAGCTCCAGCAACAGGTCCATCCAACCCCTTGATGTCCGACGCGCCTCACCGTTGCGCGATCAGCCTCTCACGGCTGGGCGCGGCGTCCCGGTCAGTTCTCCACGAGGCGCAGGCCCGACGGGCCCATCGAGGGGTCGAAGCGGGGCAGCTCCACCACCAGCTCGGTGCGGTGGCCCGGGAACACGTGCTCCGACAGCAGCACCGCCCGCTCCTCGGTGTCCCAGGTCACCCGCTCGCAGCGCAGCACCGGCGACCCCACGGGCACCGCCAGCAGCTCGGCATCGGCGGCATCCGCGGCCGACGCCCCGATGGTCTGGGTGGCCCGCCCGATCTGCACGTCGAGCAGCTCGTAGAACGGCTCCCGCTCCACGTCGGCCCGTGACAGCGTCGACCCCAGGTCCTCCGGGCACCACACGGTGACCCGGGCGAAGGGCTGCCCGTCGGCCAGGTTGACCCGCCGCACCTGCAGGACCGTCGGCGAGTGCAGCACCTGCCGGGCCCGGGGCGGCGCCTTCACGAACCCGAAGTCGACCACCCGGCGCTCCGAGGCGACGCCCAGCGACTCCAGCTGGTCCTCGATGGTGCCCAGCCAGCCCAGCGCCTGGCGCACGGGGTCGGCGGCGACGAACCACCCGAACCCCTGCCGCGAGTCGATCAGGCCCTCGTCGCGCAGCAGCTCCAGCGCCTTGCGGACCGTCACCCGGCTGACGCCGTAGCCTCCCGACAGCTCGCTCTCGCTGGGCAGTAGACCGCCCGCGGCGAGCTCACCGCTCTCCACCTGACGGCGCAACTCGTCGGCGATGGTCCGATAGCGCAGCTCTCGCACTTGTCATAGACTTGTCTACATCAGTCGTCGAACGCAAGGGACCCCGATGGTCGTCACCGCCTCCACTCCCGTCGCGCTGGCCGAGCAGGTCTACGCCCGTCTGCCTCAGCGGGCCGCCCTCGGTCGTGAGCGCCTCGGCCGCCCGCTGACCTTCGCCGAGAAGATCCTCGTCAACCACCTGCGCAGCCCGCACGACCAGGAGCTCGAGCGCGGCCGAAGCTACGCCGACCTCGACCCCGACCGCGTCGCCATGCAGGACGCCACCGCCCAGATGGCCCTGCTCCAGTTCATGACCGCCGGGCTCCCCCAGGTCGCCGTGCCCTCCACCGTGCACTGCGACCACCTCGTCCAGGCCCGGGTCGGCGCCCAGCAGGACCTCGCCTTCGCCCTCGACGTCAACTCCGAGGTGTACGACTTCCTGCGCACGGTCTCCGCCCGCTACGGCATCGGGTTCTGGAAGCCGGGCTCGGGCATCATCCACCAGGTGGTGCTGGAGCAGTACGCGTTCCCCGGCGGGATGATCATCGGCACCGACAGCCACACCCCCAACGCCGGCGGCCTCGGCACGATCGCCATCGGCGTGGGCGGCGCCGACGCGGTCGACGTGATGACCGGCTTCCCGTTCAACGTCCGCTACCCCAAGCTCATCGGCATCCACCTCACCGGCGCGCTGTCCGGCTGGACGTCGCCGAAGGACGTGATCCTGCGGGTGGCCGAGCTGCTCACCGTGAAGGGCGGCACCGGCGCGATCGTCGAGTACTTCGGCCCCGGCGCCGACACCATCTCGACCACCGGCAAGGCCACCATCTGCAACATGGGCGCGGAGATCGGTGCCACCACGTCGCTGTTCGGCTTCGACCAGGCGGGCCTCGCCTACCTGGAGGCCACCGGCCGGGCCGACATCGCCGAGGCCGCCCGGGCCGTGCTCGACGACCTGCAGCCCGATCCCGAGGTCCACGACGACCCCAGCCGGTTCTTCGACGAGGTGGTCGAGATCGACCTGTCCATCCTCGAGCCCATGGTGAACGGTCCCCACTCCCCCGATCGCGGCCACCGCATCGGCGAGCTCGGCGACCACGCCCGCCAGGAGGGCTGGCCGCTGGAGGTGTCGTCGGCCCTGGTCGGCTCGTGCACCAACTCGTCGTACGAGGACATCACCCGGGCCGCGTCGATCGCCCGCCAGGCCGCCGCCAACGGCCTCAAGGCCAAGACCCAGCTGCTGGTCACCCCCGGCTCCGAGCAGGTGCGGGCCACCATCGAGCGCGACGGCCTGCTGGGCGACCTCGAGGCCATCGGCGCCACCGTGCTCGCCAACGCCTGCGGCCCGTGCATCGGCCAGTGGGACCGCAAGGACCTCGACCTCTCCAAGCCGAACACCATCGTCAACTCCTACAACCGCAACTTCCCCAAGCGGAACGACGGGAGCGCCAACACGCTGGCGTTCGTCACCTCGCCCGACCTGGTGGTCGCCCTGGCGCTGGCCGGAACGCTCGACTTCGACCCCCGCACCGACACCCTCACCAACGACGCCGGCAACACCGTCAAGCTCGACGCGCCCCGCGGCGAGAAGCTGCCCCACGAGGGCTTCGACCCGGGAGAGTCCGGCTTCCTGGCCCCGCCGGCCGACAGCGCCGGCATCGCCGTGACCGTGGCACCGACCAGCGACCGACTGCAGCTCCTCGAGCCCTTCGACCCCTGGGACGGCAAGGACCTCACGGAGCTGCCGGTGCTGATGAAGGCCGCCGGGAAGTGCACGACCGACCACATCTCGGCCGCCGGCCCCTGGCTCAAGTACCGCGGCCACCTGGAGAACATCTCCGGCAACCTGTTCCTCGGCGTGATCAACGCCTTCACCGGTCCCGACGACACGGCCTACGAGGCCGGCCACGGCAAGGACCCGCTCGACGGCCAGGTGAAGACGTTCCCCGAGATCGCCAAGCACCTGCACGCCGAGGGCGTCGCCTGGTGCGCGGTCGGCGACGAGAACTACGGCGAGGGCAGCTCCCGCGAGCACGCCGCCATGGAACCCCGCTACCGCGGTGCCAAGGTGATCTTCGCCCGCAGCTTCGCCCGCATCCACGAGACCAACCTGAAGAAGCAGGGCGTGCTGGCGCTCACCTTCGCCGATCCGGCGTCGTACGACCTGATCGGCGAGGACTCCCGCATCAGCGTCGTCGACCTGCACGAACTAGCCCCCGACCGGCCGGTACGGTGCGTCATCCATGGGTCGGACGGGGGGACCGTCGAGCTCGCGGCCACCCACACCATGAACGACGAGCAGATCGAGTGGTTCCGGGCGGGCAGCGCCCTGAACATCATCCGTAGGAAGCACACCAGCTGACAGACGATCGCCCCGCGCCCGCGCCTCGAGGCCAGCTCCTCGGCTTCGACCACGTCCAGCTGGCCATGCCGGCCGGCGAGGAGGCGGTGCGCGCCGCCGAGCGCTTCTACCAGGGGGTGCTCGGCATGCGGCGGGTGCCGAAGCCGCCGCGGGCCGACCCGAGCGGCTGCTGGTTCGAGGGGCCGTGCGTGGCGGTGCACCTGGGTGTCGAGGAGCCGTTCGCGCCGGCCCGCAAGGCCCACCCGGCCCTGCTGGTCGACGAGGTCGACGTCGTGGCCGGCCGCGTCGAGGGTGCCGGCGGCGAGGTCCGCTGGAGCGAGCAGGTCCCCGACGTGCGCCGCTTCCACACCGACGACCCCTTCGGCAACCGCCTGGAGATCGTCCAGATCCGCGAGCGGCCCACCCCGGCGATGTTCGAGGTGGTCGCCGAGCACTCGATCTACCCGATCGTGATGCTCGACTACGACGGCGTGGTCCGCTGGGTGGGCGCCTCCATCGAGCGCTTCTTCGGCTACGGCCCCGAGGAGATCGTCGGCCAGCACTTCGCGGTCATGATCTCGCCGGCCTCGCTGCCGGCCGCCTACGAGGCGTTCGCCAGCGTCCACGACGCCTTCGAGATCGACCCGTGGGGCGGGGTGGGCGTGCAGGTGGGCATCCTCCACGCCGAGGGCCACGAGGTGAGCTGCGAGCTGGCGGCGCTGACCACCCGGCGCACGGGCCTGCCCTGGTACGTGGTGGTGATCCGCCAGGCGGGCTACGAGCGGGCGCTCGACCAGGCCGTCGAGGCCATGGCGGCGGGCGGCTCGCTGGGCCACGTGCTGTCGCTGATCGTGGCGGCGGTGCAGAACATGGTCCCCCGCACCGGCATCGCGGTGTGCGACCGCTGGAACGGCGACCGCTTCGAGGTCGCCGCCGGAACGGCCATCAACCTGCTGGTGACGCAGCCGGGCTCGCCGTGGGCCCGGGCGCTGGCGTCGGGCCAGGACGTGTCGGTCGACACCCTCGACGACCTGCCCGGCCCCCTTGCCGCACTGGCCCGGGCCGAGGGCTACGAGGCCTGCTGGGTCCACCCCGTGTCGCTGGTCGACGGCGACCGTCCGGTGGCGGCGATCGTCGTGTGGCGCCGCCACCCCGGCGCCCCCACCCGCTTCAACTCGAACACCCTGCGCAAAGCCGGCCAGCTGCTGCGCCTCACCCTGCAGTGGGACCGCAGCCACCGCATGCTCGAGTTCGCCGCCACCCACGACCCGCTGACCGGCCTCGCCAACCGCCAGGCGCTGCGCGACCGGCTCAGCGCCGTCGCCAAGAGCGGCGAGGGCCAGGCCGCGGTGCTCTACCTCGACCTCGACCGGTTCAAGCCGGTCAACGACCACCTGGGCCACCAGACCGGCGACAAGGCGCTGGCGATCGTGGCCGAGCGCCTGGTCGCGGCGTTGCGGCCCGGCGACCTGGTGGCCCGCATGGGCGGCGACGAGTTCGCCGTGCTGTGCGAGCGGCTCACGTCGCCCGACGACGTCGAGCGGGTGGCGGACCGGCTGCTCGACGTGATCCGCCAGCCGATCGACCAGGCGGCCCGGGAGGACATCCTGCTCGACGTGAGCATCGGCGTGGCCGACGTCCACCCCGGCGACATGGTCGACTCGATCCTCGCCCGTGCCGACGAAGCCATGCGCGCCGCCAAGCACCACGGGCGCGGCCGCTGGGTTCGTCATAACCTCTGACCCTCATGGCGACGGTCGAAGCGGTGAGGGCGACGGGCACGAAGAGCGCGTCTCCATGGTGGGACCGGCGCCTGCGGGACCGGCACCTGGCGGTGATCGTCGCCCTGGTGGCGATGCCGCTGGTGTGGATGGGCTACGGCACCGACATCGACGTGGTCAACGTGCTGCGGTCGGCGGCGGGCATCCGGGAGGGCGACTACTTCCCGTCGCGCACCCCCGGGGTCCCGGTGTTCGAGGGGCTCACCGCCCTGTTCGACCCGGTCGGCGGGCACTTCCTGTTGAACCTGCTGACGGCGGGAGCGGCGGGAGCCGCCGTGGTCGGCATCGCCCGCCTGGTGCGCATGTGGCACCACGACAACGGCGACCTCGTCGCCCTGGCCGTGTTCGCCTCGCCGATGACGATCATCGCCGCCACCTCGCTGGCCGACTTCGTGTGGGCGCTGGTGTTCTTCGTGTGGGGCGCGATCGCCCACCTCGAGGGCCGCAGTCCCCAGGCAGGCGTCCTGTTCGCCCTGTCGATCGGCTGCCGGCTGTCGTCGGGCTTCCTGCTGGTGGCGTTCCTGGTGGCCGACGGGTGGGACCCCGCCCACCGGCGCCGCTCGATCCGGACCGGGCTGCTGGCGGCGCCGCTGGGGGCCCTGCTCTTCGTGCCCTCGTGGCTGGCCTACGACCGCACCTTCGCGTTCCTGGAGAACCAGGAGGGCTACCGGTCGTTCACCAACAACCTGGGCCGCTTCCTCTACAAGAACTACGCCGGCAGCGGGCTGGTGCTGATCGCCACGCTGCTGCTGGCCCTGCCGGCGTTGTGGGCGTCGCTGCCCCGGTGGCGCACCGACCCGATGCTGCGCTTCGCCGTGCTCGGCTTCGCGGGCAGCGAGGCGCTCTACTTCGTGATGCCGTGGAAGCTGGCCCACCTGCTCCCCGCGCTGATCTGCCTGTTCCTGTGGATCGGCGCCAGTGCCCGCAACACCCGGGTCTACCTGTGGGTGCTGATCGCCGCGGTGGCGGTCAACGGCGTCGTGTCGCTACGGCTGCTGGCGCCCGACGCGAGCGACGAGGCCACGTCGGGGTCGTGGTCGCCGGCGGTCGGGTGGGGCCTGCTGCTCAACGACGTCCGCTGCCGACTCGACTTCATGGACGAGACCCCCGCCCGCTACGAGAAGGCCGCCTGGGCCTGCACCCTCGAACCCCTCCGCGGCCCCACCACCGACCCCGAGTCGCTGGACCCCGGCGCCTAGACCCAGACCCAGACCCGAAATCTCGACAGGAACGGTCGCTATGGCGCCGTCTGTGTCGAAGTTTCGTCGGGGTTGGCCTTCGGGGCCTTGCCGGGCGGGTAGCTGAGGCGCAGCTCCTCCGCGGTCGGCTCGTGGGGCTCCCGGGCCTCGGGCGGCAGCAGGTCGGCGATCGCCGCCATGATGCGGCGGGTGTCGGCCTCGGGCGACCGGTGCTTCAGCGCCACCTGCGGTCCGGCCCGGACGACCACCTTCGGTGCCGCCAGCACGTTCCACACCCGCGGCACCCGCTCCGACCGGGGCCACACCTTCTCCGTGCCCCACAGCCCGAACGGCACCACCGGCGCCTTCGTCAGCGCCGCCAGCCGGGCCGCGCCCCAGCGGCCCTTCAGCTCCGGGTCGAAGAACTCCGGCCCCCGGGGGATCGTGCCCTGGGGCAGCACGGCGACCAGCTCACCCGCCGCCAGCGCCGCCGCGGCCTCGGCGAAGGGCTCCTCCGAGCCGCTCCCCCGGTCGACCCGGATGCCGCCCATCGCCCGCACCACGTGCCCGACGACCGGAGCGTCGAACACCTCCTTCTTGCCGAGGAAGCGCACCGGCCGACCCCGCTTCCCGAAGGCCAGGCCCAACGCCAGCGGGTCGAAGTAGCTGCGGTGGTTGGCCACCAGGATCGCCGGCCCGCTCTCGGGGATGTGCTCGATCCCGGCGATGTCCAGCTTCACCCACGGGAACAGCTCGGGTCGGGCGATCGTGAGCAGCAGCCGCTGGGGCTCGACGTCGAGCAGCGGCAGCTTCGGGACGCCCTCGGGCACGTCGAGCCAGACGATCGGCCAGCGCCGGAACAGCGCCATCGCCAGCATCCGGGGGTCGGGGTTCACGGCGACGGGGTGGCCGGCGGCCCGCAGCAGCGGCGTGTCGTAGAAGCTGTCGCTGTAGGCCCAGCTGTCGGCGACCGCCACGCCGTGGTCCAGCGCCCACGCCTCGACGGCCCGCAGCTTGCCCCGGCCCCACACGAACTCGCCACGGACGGTGCCGTCGTAGCGGCCGTCGGCGTCGACGCCGTAGCGGGTCGCGACCACGTCGTCGAAGCCGAGCCGCTCGGCCAGCGGGGCCACCAGGTCGTACGGCGTGGTGGTGGCGAGGACGACCGGCCGCCCGGCGGCCCGGTGCTCCTCGATCATGGGATGGGCGAACGGCTGCACGGCGACGATGAGCGCGTCGGCCGCCGACTCGGCCGCCTTCCGCACCGCGTCCTGGGGCCAGCCCTTGGCGAAGCGAGCGGCCTGGCGGGCCAGCTCGATCGACGGCCGGGTCTCCCCCACCAGGTCGAACAGCTTGTAGAGGACGCCCTCGCCCGGGAGGACGCGGCCGTCGACGATGCCCGCCTCCCGCAGCGCCCGACTGATCGCCGGACCGCTCGCTCCCCGCAGGAGGGTCCGGTCGAGGTCGACGAACGCAGCAGCACGCATGGGAACAGCCTGCCCGACCCGGGGGGCGCCCGCCCGCGTCACCGCAAAACGAGCGGAGCCGACCGTCGGGTGGATCGGTCGGCTCCTACAGACTGGAACGCTCAGAGGGGGGATCCGGCATTCTCACGTCTGTTCTGAGCGGCTTCGGAGGGGGGATTCGTCCACCGCTCTATGTGTTGATCATAGTGACGTACCGGCCGCGATTCGTCAAATGAATGTTTCTGATGGGTAATATCGCCCGCAGCGATGGACCTCCGACAACTTGCCGCTCTGGTCGCCGTGGCCGACGAAGGATCCTTCTCCGCCGCGGCCCGATCCCTCAACACCGTCCAGTCCAACGTCTCGACCCACATCGCCCGCCTCGAACGGGAGCTGGGGGCCGTGCTGGTCGACCGGGCCGGCGGGATGCTCACCGAGGAGGGCGAGGTCGTCGTGGAGCGGGCCCGGCGCATCCAGCGCGAACTCGAGTCGCTGCGCACCGACGTCGCCTCGCTGCTCCACCAGGTGTCGGGCCAGGTGCGCCTGGGCTGCATCGGCACCGTCAGCCGCTGGCTGGTCCCCCGGCTGCTCGTGCTCGTGAAGGAGCGCCACCCCGACGTCGACGCCGTCATCGTCGACGCCACCACCACGTCGTTGGTCCCCCAGCTGCTGTCCGAGACGCTCGACCTGGCCGTGCTCAACCTGCCCCTCGCCGAGCCCGAGCTGCTCACCGAGCAGCTGTTCGACGAGGAGCGCGTGCTGGTCGTCCCCGGCGACCACCCCCTGGCCGAGCGCCAGCGGATCGACTTCGCCGAGCTGGCCCAGCACGAGCTGCTGCTCGAACCCCAGGGCACGCCGTTCCGCGACGAGCTCGACCGGGCGGCCGCCGCGGTGGGCGTCACCCTGCAGGCCCAGGCCGAGGTCGACGGCATCCGCCTGCTCAGCACGCTGGCGTTCGAGGGCTTCGGCCCCGCCGTGCTGCCGGCCACCGCGGCGCCGCCGTGGATCGACGCGACCTGCCGGCGCGTCGGCGTCGACGGGCTGCTGCCACGCTCCGTAGGCCTGGCCCGGAACCAGCGCGGCCGGCTGTCGGCACCCGCCCGGGCGGTACAGGACGTGATCCGGGACATCGTGCGAGACGCCGACCAGTCAGGCATACGTAGGGCTTTCGCCGAAGGTGCATGAGAACCGGGGCTGAGCAGTAGCCTCGCCCGCGTGGCCGAGAGCATCACGATCACCGACAACCGCAGCGGCTCGAGCATCGAGATCCCCATCGCGAACGGGGGCGTGAGCGCCACCGAATGGCGCAAGCTGCTCCCGAACATCTGGTTCTACGACCCGGCGTTCACGACCACGGCACTGACCGAGTCGAGCGTCACCGAGATCGACGGCGAC
This sequence comes from Acidimicrobiales bacterium, assembly GCA_035316325.1. NCBI lineage: Bacteria > Bacillati > Actinomycetota > Acidimicrobiia > Acidimicrobiales > Acidimicrobiales bacterium. Next base: position 93,956 of record DATHJB010000212.1, on the reverse strand, counting down.
GCGGGGATCCTGCGCTACCGGGGCTACCCGATCGAGCAGCTGGCCGAGCAGTCGACCTACCTGGAGGTCGCCTACCTGCTGCTCCACGGCGAGCTCCCGACGGCGCCCCAGTACGACAGCTGGGCGCACGACATCACGTACCACACGTTCATCCACGAGAACGTGCGCAAACGCTTCCTGGAGGGCTTCCACTACGACGCCCACCCGATGGGGATGCTGGTCTCCGCGGTGGCGGCGCTGTCGACCTTCTACCTCGACGCCAAGCAGATCCACGACCCCGACATCCGCTACAAGCAGATCGTCCGGCTGATCGCCAAGATGCCGACGCTCGCCGCCGCCTGCCACCGCTTCAGCGTCGGGCAGCCGTTCGTCTACCCGGACAACTCGCTCACGTTCACCGCCAACTTCCTGTCGATGCTGTGGAAGGTGGCCGAGCCCCGCTACGACGCCAACCCGAAGCTGGCCCGGGCGCTCGACGTGCTGTTCATCCTCCACGCCGACCACGAGCAGAACTGCGGCACCACGGCCATGCGCACGGTCGGCTCGGCCCACGCCGACCCCTACGTGAGCGTGGCCGCGGCCACGGCGGCGCTCTACGGACCGCGCCACGGCGGCGCCAACGAGGCCGTCATCCACATGCTCCACGACATCGGCTCGCTCGACCGGGTCGACGACTACGTCGAGTCGGTGCGGCGGGGCGAGCGGGTGCTGCAGGGCTTCGGGCACCGGGTCTACAAGAACTACGACCCCCGGGCGAAGCTCGTGAAGAAGGCCGCCGAGGACGTCTTCGAGGTCACGGGCCGCAACCCGCTGCTCGACATCGCCCTGAAGCTGGAGGAGGTCGCCCTGGCCGACTCCTACTTCATCGACCGCAAGCTGTACCCGAACGTCGACTTCTACTCGGGCCTCATCTACCAGGCGATGGGCTTCCCGATCGAGATGTTCACCGTGCTGTTCGCCATCCCCCGCACCGCCGGGTGGCTGGCGCACTGGGTGGAGCTGCTGGAGCAGGACCAGAAGATCGTCCGGCCCCGCCAGCTCTACGTCGGTCACGACAAGCGCGACTACGTCCCGATCGAAGCCCGCGGCTAGGGCGGGCGGGCAACGACGTGTTCGCGGCGACGATCGCGGACGGCAAGGTGGCGTGGCGGGAGCAGCCCGACCCGACGCCGGGGCCGGGTGACCTGCTCGTGCGGGTGCGGGCCGCGGGCCTCTGCAGGGGCGACCTGATGCAGGTGGCGGGGTTCTACGCCCCGCCCCCGGGCACGGCGCCACCCGACCTGCCGGGGATGGAGCTGGCCGGCGAGGTCGTGGCGGCGGGCGACCAGTGTCGGCGCTTCTCGGTCGGCGACCGGGTGATGGCGGTGGTGCCGGGCGCCGGGCAGGCGTCGCTGGCCGTGGTGCCCGAGCTGGTCGCCATCCCGGTGCCGTCGACCGTGACGTGGGAGCAGGCCGGCGGGTTCCCCGAGAACTACACCACCGCCCACGACGCCCTGTTCACCCAGTGCGGGCTGAGCCTGGGCGAGCGGGTGTGCGTCCACGGCGGCGCCGGCGGGGTGGGCACCGCGGCGGTCGAGCTGGCGGCGGCCGCCGGCTGCGAGGCGGTGGCGTCGGTGCGCAACGAGAGCCTGCGGGCCAACGTCGAGGCGCTGGGGGCGACGGTGGTGCCGCCCGACGACTTCGGCGATGCCGGCCCGTTCGACGTGATCCTCGAGCTGGTGGGGGCGCCCAACATGCCGGCGAACCTGGCGGCGCTGGCGACCGGCGGCCGCATCGCCGTGATCGGGGTGGGCGCCGGGGCGAAGGCCGAGGTGAACCTGCTGGCCCTGATGGGCGCACGGGCCCGCATCCACGGGTCGACGCTGCGGGCCCGGCCGCTGGAGGAGAAGGCACTGGCGGCCCGGGCCGTGGAGCGCCACGCCCTGCCGCTGCTGTCGTGGGGTGATCTGACGGTGCCGATCGCGGCGACCTACCCCTTCGCGGAGGTGGCCGACGCCTACGCCCGCTTCGAGCAGGGCGGCAAGTTCGGCAAGATCGTCCTCGTCAACGAGGGCTGACCGACCCGAAATTGCGTGTGTGGCGGCCCTGGAGCGGCCACCGGCCACGCAATTTCGGGCTGTCAGAGCGTGGTCAGGCGGGCGGTGGCGTGGACGGCGCTGTCGATCGTGAACCAGACGTCGAGCTGCTTGTCGTTGTCGCGGCGGACCAGCAGCTCCACGGGGGCGCCGGCCTCGATGCCGGAGCCGTACTCCAGGACCGCCCGCACCGGCTGACCGGCCCGGGGGTGCGGGTCGCGGCCGGGTGAGCGGGCCAGGACCTCCTCGATCGCCGACCAGTAGGCGGCGTTGTTGACGTGGTTCATCACGTCATAGTCGACCGCCCGAAGTGGCCAGCGCATCCACTCCAGCTCCGGCCCGACCTCGGCCGGCGGAGGGTCGAGGACGTGCTTGGCGGAGACCTTGCGACCGCCGGCGGCGTCGCCGTAGATGTCGAGGAACGCCGGGGGCAGGCGGGCCGGCACGAAGGTCTCGGGCCGCAGGTGCACCCACAGGGTGTCGATCTCGACGCGGCCGCCCTGCTCCCCCACCATCGACAGGCGCCGCCCCGCCCAGCGGCCGCCGATGCCGCTGCACCAGGTGGCCAGGTCGAGCCACTCGCCCCAGCGGGGCGGGCTCACCACGTCGACGACGGACCTCCGCACCACCCACACCCCACCGCCGTGGCCGGCCTGGGCGTCGAGCCCGCTCTCCTCGGTGTCGTCGTTGCCGATGTCCTGCACGTATCGCGCACACGCGTCGAGCCGCAGCCGCTGCGACGGCGCCGCGTCCCCCAACCGCACCCGCCGCCTCGCCCGGTAGACCCGCCCCCGCTCCGGCAAAGGCACCATCGTCTCGTCGTCCATGTCGTCAGACCGCGTCGTCGGCAGGGAAGTCGAGGCGGAAGGCGAGGAGGGTGAAGTCGGGGAAGATCTCCCAGTCGTTGGGTACGTCGCGGACGAAGCCGAGGCGCAGGTAGAGGCGGTGGGCGGTGGTCATCCGGTCGGTGGAGTGGAGGGCGATGTGGCGCTTGCCGGCGGCGACGGCCCGGGCGAGGCAGGCCCGCACCAGGCCCTCGCCCACTCCCCGACCCTCGGCGGCGGCGCCGACGGCGAGCATGCGGATGCCGGCGGTGTCGGGGTCGTCGAACTCCGCCGAGGACGACTTGGGGCCCGGCACGTAGGTGACACCGCCGAGCACGGTGCCGTCGCCGTCGATCGCCACCAGCACGTCGGCGTCGGCGGCCCGCTTGGCGACATCGGCCAGCTCGCCGGCGTAGTTGCCCTCGGTCTCGACCGTGCGGCGGTCGACCGCCGTGTACGCCGCCACCGTGAGAGCGCCGAGGGCGTCGTACTCGTCGGGTCGCACGTCCCTGATCTCCATTCGCCCGACGATACAGAGGGGGTTACCGTCGCCGGCCATGGACTTCGCCTTGCCGAGTGAGCTGGAGGGGCTACGGGCCGAGGCCCGGGACGTCGGCATCGCCGCGGCCAAGCGGGCGGACGTCCCCGAGGACAGCTGGATCGTCGGCCACGACCGGCAGTTCGCCGAGGAGCTGGCGCAGCGGGGCTGGCTGGGCATGACCTGGCCGGTCGAGCACGGCGGCGGGGGGCGCACGACGCTGGAGCGCTTCGTGGTGTTCGAGGCCCTGATCACCGCCGGCGCCCCGGTGGCCGCGGCGTGGTTCGCCGACCGCCAGATGGGCCCGTCGATGCTGCAGTTCGGCACCGACGAGCAGCGGGCCCGGTGGCTGCCCGGGATCGTCGCCGGCACGTCGATGTGGTGCATCGGCATGAGCGAGCCCGACGCCGGGTCGAACGTGGCCGGCGTCCGCACCCGGGCCGTCCGCGACGGCGACGACTGGCTGGTCACCGGCCAGAAGATCTGGACCTCCGGCGCCGCCGACGCCGACTGGTGCTACGCCGTGTGCCGCACGGATCCCGATGCCCGACCGCACGAGGGCCTGTCCGACCTGGTGGTCGACATGCGCTCGCCGGGAATCACCGTGCAGCCGATCGTCGACGTCACCGGCAACCGCCACTTCTGCGAGGTGTTCTTCGAGGAGGTCCGGGTGCCGGGCGACAACCTGGTGGGCGAGCTGAACGGGTCGTTCCGCCAGATCATGCGCCAGATGGAGCACGAGCGCGGCGGCATCGACCGGCTGGTGTCGAACCGCCGCCTCTACGACGACGTGCGCCCGCTGGCCGACACGAGCGACGCCCTGGTGCGCCAGGAGATCGCCGCCCTCGAGACCGGGTACCGGATCGGGCGGCTGCTGGTGCTGCGGGAGACGCTGGGCCAGGGCCCGAAGCAGTTCTCGGCGGCGACGAAGACGTTCTGCACCGAACTGGAGCAGCGGGTGGCCAACTTCTGCGGCTCGGTGCTGGGGGCTGCGGCCATGCTGGCCGAGCCCGGCTACCTCGACGACCTGGCCCGACGGGTGAGCCGCAACATCTGCTACGCCCCCGCCTACACGATCATGGGCGGCACCACGCAGATCCTGCGCAACATCCTGGGCGAGCGCACCCTCGGCCTTCCGCGGTAGGTCGAGTCATCTGTGGTCGCCGCTCCGAGGTCGAGTCTCCTGTGGTCGGTCTTCGATCACAAACGACTCAAGCTGTGTCGGGCGACCACATATGACTCGGGGCACGGCCCGGCGGGAACGGGTAGGCGACCATGACGACCGACTTCCCGTCGCTCGCGCCCTACGGGTGGAACCCCCGTTGGGAGGCGCTGTTCGCCGACGCGGCCGACCGCCGCGACGACGACGTCGTCCCGGCACGGGTGGTGCGTCATGACGGCGTCGCGGTCATGGTGGCCGAGCCCGACGGGGTGCGGCAGCTGCCGGTGTTCGCGAGCATCGAGCCGCAGCCGGTGGTGGGCGACTGGGTGGTCTGCACCCATGAAGCCGTGGTCGCCACGCTCGACCGCACCTCGCTGCTGCGCCGGCGCGACCCCGGCCGACCGGTGGAGCAGCCGCTGGTCGCCAACGTCGACGTGGTCCTGGTCGTGAACGGGCTCGACCGCCCCGTGCGGGCCGGCCGCATCCGCCGGGCGATCGCCACCGCCTGGGATGCGGGGGCGGTGCCGGTGGTGGTCCTCACGAAGGCCGACCGCTTCTCCGACGCCGACCTCGACGCCGCCCGGGCAACCGCCGACGAGGCCGCGGCGGGGATCGACGTGGTGGTCACGTCGGCTGTGTCCGGGCGAGGCATCGACGAGCTGCGGGAGCTCGCGGTCGGCAAGACGATCGTGCTGCTGGGCGAGTCGGGGGCGGGCAAGTCGCGCCTCACCAATGCCCTGGTCGGCCTCGACGTGGCAACGGTCGGCGACGTGCGGGAGAGCGACACCAAGGGCCGCCACACCACCACCACTCGGCAGATCCACCTGCTGCCCACGGGCGGGGTGCTGGTCGACACGCCAGGCGTGCGGGCGTTGGGGCTGTGGGCCGACCCCGAGGCCGTCGCCGCCACCTTCGACGACCTCGAGGAGCTCGCCACCACCTGCCGCTTCAACGACTGCCGCCACGGCGGTGAGCCCGGCTGCGCCATCGCCGCGGCGGTGGCGGCCGGCGAGATCTCGCCCGACCGCGTGGAGGCCTGGCTGGCCCTACGCCGCGAGGCCGAAGCCCTCGATCGCCGCTCCGACCCCCGGGCGAACCGGGCCTACGGCCGCCACGTCGGTCGCATCGCCAAGGACGCCCAACGCCACAAGGGCCGCGACCAGGGCGAATAGCCGCTAACGGCCGGGTGGGCTGAACCTTGCGCCCTGTCCGCTCGGCTCCTCAGAGGCGGCGGACCGGGGGCCGGCGCTCGCGGTCGGCCGGGGCGACCCGGATGCGGGCGTCGGTGACCGCGGCGCCGCTCGCCGACAGGATCACCGGGTTCAGCTCCAGCGCCTCCACCTCGGGCGCCGCCTCCACCAGGGCGCCGACCCGCAGCAGCAGGTCTTCCAGCAGGCCCCGCGCCCGGTCGTCGAGCAGCGGGGCGACGGCCGAGGCGGCGACACCCCGCCGGGCGTCGCGGTCGGTCAGCGGCAGCACCTGCACCTGCGACGCCGACACCCTCGTGGCCACGCCCCCGGGCCCCAGGCTCAGCACCGGCCCCACCAGGGGGTGGTCGGCCACGACGACCGCCACGTCGACGCCCGGCGCCACCATCGCCTGCACCACGGCCGGGAACGCCGCGTCGCCGCGGGCGGCCGCCCACCGGTCGCACGTGGCCCGCAGGTGGTCGTCGCCCCAGATGTCGAGCGCCAGCCCGGCCGCCTCGCTCTTGGCCATGTGGTCCCGGGTCACCGCCTTCACCGCCACCGGGTAGCCGAGCTCCTGGGCGGCGGCGACCGCGCTCTCGGCGTCGTCGACCAGGCGCGACGGCACCGTCGGCACGCCCACGGTGGCCAGCAGCGCGGCGGTCTCGTCGGGCGGCAGCCAGTCGGCGCCGCGGGCCGCCACCGCCTCGGCGGCCGCGGCCCAGGCGTCCGCCGGCCGGGCGCCCTCGGGCAGCACGAACTCGCCCTCGGGCTCGGCCCGCCAGGCCGCGTACTGGGTGACCTGCCCCAGGGCGTAGGCCGCGGCGTCCGGGAAGTCGAACACGGGCGTGACCACACCGTCGCCCGCGCCCCGGATCACCGCCGGGTGGGGCCCGAAGATCGACGCCACCACCGGCGTCCGCGGCGCCGCCCCCCGGGCCGAGCGGATGACGCGTTCGAAGTCGGCGGTCTGGTTGCCCGGCGACGGCGTGCACACCACGAGCACGCTGTCGACGCCCGGGTCGCGCAGCAGCGCCCGCAGCACCACCTCCAGGTCGTCGGCCGAGGCCTGGAAGCCCAGGTCGAGGGGGTTGTGGCGGAGCTTCGTCGGTCCGACGCCGAGGTTCTCGTGGACCGCCGGGTCGGGGTCGGCCAGCGTCATCCCCGCGGCGACGCAGGCGTCGGCGGCGGTGACCAGCGACCCGCCGGTGTTGCCCACCACCGCCACCCGCGGCCCGGCCGGGAGCGTCGGTGCCGCCGCCAGCACCCGGGCCACGTCGATGAGCTGGCTGAGCGTGTCGACGTGGACGACGCCGGTCTGGCGCAGCAGCGCGCCGACGGTGGCCGCCGGGATGTCGACGCCGCCGCTGTCGTCCGGGTAGGCCCGGGCCGAGCGCCCGCTCTTCACCGCCACCACCGGCTTGGTCCGCGACAGCGACCGGGCGATCCGGCTGAACTTGCGGGGGTTGCCGAACGACTCCAGGTTCAGCAGCACGATCTCCGTGCGCGGGTCCTCGGCCCAGTACTGGAGCAGGTCGTTGGCGGACACGTCGGCCCGGTTGCCGATCGCCGCGAACGACGAGATGCCCAGGCCGACCGAGGCCATGTGGTCGAGCACCACGCCGCCGATCGTCCCCGACTCCGACAGCAGGGCCACCGGGCCGGGTCGGGGCTGGGGCGTGGCGAACGTGGCGTGCAGCCGCACCTCCGGGTCGGTGTTGATCACCCCCAGGCAGTTGGGGCCGAGCAGCCGGATGCCGAAGCGCCGCGCCGCCTGCATCGTGGCCAGCGTCAGCAGCTCGCCGTCCGGGCCCGACTCGGCGAAGCCCGCGGAGAGCACCACGGCTGCAGGGACCTGGTGGCGCCCGCAGTCCTCCATGACCTGCGGCACCTCGGCGGCGGGGACGCAGATCACCGCCAGGTCGACCGGCCCGTCGATGTCGGCCAGCGATGGCACCGCCCGCACCCCGGCGACGTGCTCGGCGGCCCGGTTGACCGGGTAGATCGGCCCGACGAGCTCGTGGTGGAGCAGGTTGCGCAACACGTCGTGGCCGACGCTGCCCCGCTCCCGGCTGGCGCCGACGACGGCCACCGAGCGGGGCTCGAGCAGCAGCCGTACCGAACGGGCCTCGGCCCGGTTGGCGCGGGCCTCGATCGCGGCCGCGGCCTCGGGCGTCGGTTGCAGGTCGAGGCGCACCTCGATGACGCCCTCCTCGAAGCTGCTGGTCGCCACGAACCCGGCCTGCTGGAACACCGCCACCATCCGGCGGTTCGACGGGAGCACGGTGGCGGTGAAGCCGCTGATGCCCACGTCGCGGGCCGCGGCGGCGAGGTACTCCAGCAACAGGGTGGCCATGCCCCGGCCGCGGTAGGCCTCGTCGACGAAGAACGCCACCTCGGCGTCGGACCGGCCGGGCCAGCGGTCGTAGCGGGCCACCCCCACCATCACGTCGCCGCGCAGGGCGACGAACGCCATGCGGTCCTCGTAGTCGACGTGGGTGAGCTGCTCGACCTCGCGCTCCGACAGCGTCGGGTGGGCGGTGAAGTAGCGGAAGTAGATGCTCTCCGGCGACTGCCGGGAGTGGAAGTCGTGGATCAGCGGGGCGTCGGCGGGGAGGATCGGCCGCAGGTGCACGGTGCCGCCGTCGGCCAGCACCACGTCGGCGTCCCAGCGGACGGGGTAGCCCTCCGGCAGCTCGGTGACCTCGTCGTCAGCCACGTCAGCCACGTCCATGAACTTAACGGCGTCGCGGCCCGACGGCGGCGGGTCGGTTGTCACGTCGCGGTCCACTAGCTTGAGCCTCGCTCGGTGCCCGTCGGCGGAGGCGGGCGCGACAGGAGAAGGGGCGAGGTTCCGAGGTCGATGTCCAGGTCTGCAGTGTCCAAGGTTGCGCTGGCGGTCGTGCTCCTGCTGTTCGGCGCGTGCGCCCAGGAGTCGGACGACAGCCCGCTCGTGGTCGGTGGCTCAGGGCCGGAGGGCCCGCTCGACACCGACGACGCCGAGAACCAGCCGGAGACCCCGGACAACCTCCGCGACCTGGTCGACGGTTCCATCGACGACGTCGAGAGCTTCTGGACCGAGGCCTACCCGCAGGTCTACGGCAGCGAGTTCGAACCGGTGGAGGGCTACTTCGGCTACGGGCCCGACACCGAGACGCCGCCCTGTGGCAACCCCCGGCCCTCCTACGAGGAGATCGCCGACAACGCCTTCTACTGCCCCGAGTCCGACATCATCGCCGCGGACGAGGTGCGGCTGATCCCCTTCCTGGCCGAGAACTTCCACCCCTTCACGGTCGGCATCGTGTTCGCCCACGAGTACGGCCACGCCATCCAGGCCCGGGCCGGCGCCTTCTCCGACCGCTCGGTGGTCACCGAGATGCAGGCCGACTGCTTCGCCGGCGCCTGGACCGCGTGGGTCGCCGACGGCAACAGCAGCAACTTCGGCGTCCAAGAGGACCAGCTCGACTTCAGCGTGGCCGGCATGATCAGCATCAGCGACGTGCCTGGCACCTCGCCCGACGACTTCGCCGCCCACGGCAGCGGCTTCGACCGCATCGGCTCGTTCCAGGACGGGTTCGACAAGGGCGCCGAACGCTGCGCCGAGTACGACACCGACCCCAACCTCCCCGTCGTCGAGATCGAGTTCACCGTCGACGATGCCCAGACCGGCGGCAACCTCCCGTCGTCCGAGCTGGTGCCGCTCCTCGAGGACAACCTCGACCTCTTCTACGAGACCCTGTTCTCGGAGAAGCTCGACGGCGACTGGGAGTCGATCGAGCGCGTCGCCGTGGTCGACCCCGACAGCGACGACATCGAGTGCGGCGGCCAGACCCTCAGCGGCAGCGACCTGGAGTACGCCAGCTACTTCTGCGCCGACGAGAACATCGTGGTGATCGACGGCACCAACCTCGTGCCGCTGCTGGAGGAGATCGGCGACTTCGCCGTGGCGGCCGAGGTCGCCCGCCTCTACGCCGTCGACGCGCAGCTGCAGCTGGGCATCGAGGACCGCAACAAGACGTCGAGCCTCCAGGCCGACTGCCTCACCGGCGTGTGGGCGTCCGCCAGCTTCCCCGACGAGAACGGCGACACCCAGCTCGGCGAGGCCGGCGGCCTGACGCTGTCGGCCGGCGACCTCGACGAGGGCATCCAGGGCTTCATCACCTACGGCGGCGACCGCACGGACGAGACGGGCACCGTGTTCGAGCGGGTGCAGGCGCTGCGGGCCGGCTTCCTCGACGGCGTCGGCTCCTGCGACCTCGGCAACTAGGGCCGTAGCCCCTCGGGCTCAGGGGTTCTTGCAGAACGAGTCCTGCGTCCCGACCTCCGACCAGGGGATCTGGTAGTAGGTGCCGTCCGGGCACGTCAGCTTGGAGTTGATCTCGCTGAACACCCCGCGGTCCGACTCGTAGCCCGGCACCGTCCACACGTGGACCATCCAGCCGGTGAGCTCCAGCATCTCGCCGCCGACCTCGGCGCACAGCTCCGGCGTGGTCGACGAGTCGTCGGCGCCGAACGGCACGTCGGCCGGGCCGTCGGCGTAGGTCACCATGCAGACCTCGGTGTGGCGGTGCCAGTGGTCGTTGGGGCCGGCGAACCCCTCCGGCTCCTCGTCGCCCAGCATGCGGTACATGAACCCGGCGATCGGGGAGTCGGGCTCGCTGCCGTCGAAGATCACGATCGGCGTCAGCAGGTCGGCCTCGTCGAGCACGCCGACGGCGTCGACCTGGTCGTCCTGCATCGTGAAGTACGTGCCCTGGCCCGGCGTGAAGGGGCCCTGCCGGCGCAGGCCCTGGGCCTCGGCGGCGGCCACCGTCGGGTAGCGCCGCACCAGCTCGGCGGTCTCCACCAGCTGGGCGGTCAGCTCGGCCTGGGTGGCGTCGTCGAGCTCGACGGCGCCGGGCGAGTGCTGGTGGCCGTCGGTCAGCAGTGACAGGCCCTTGTCGTCGGCCGCGGCACTCTCGCCCTCGGCACCGTGGACGTGGCCACCCTGCCCGTCGACGCTGCCGCCAGCAGTTTCCGTGTGCCCGCCGTGGGAATGGGCAGAGTGGTCGCGGGCTTCCGGCTGGGCGATCGCCGCCGAGGCGACGGCGAACACCGCCAGCGGCACGCCGACGGCGAACGCGCCGCCTTTGAACCGCAGCTGCTCGGGCCGCCACAGCCACACGCCGGCCAGAGCCACCAGCAGCAGCTCGAACGCCACGCAGCTCCCGTCGACGAACGAGACCGTCTCCGGGTGGTCGGCGTGCCCGCCGAACGGCAGCCCGGCCGTGCGGCTGACCGCCCACACCAGCACCAGCAGCGCGTTGAGCACCACCACGGCCTGCAGCACCCGGCGGCTCGGCCGGGCCACGAGCGCCACCGCCAGGGCCAGCTGCAGCCAGGCGGCGACGAGGAAGCCCCCGCCCTCCAGGGTCGACGCCCCGAAGTGAGAGGGGGCCATCACCACGTGGACGATCCCGGCCGCCGCGGAGAACGACGCCAGGATCCAACGGTTCGGGCGGTCGTCTCGGTGGTCGTCCGGACGGTCGTCGTGGGTGGATGGTTCGACGCTGACCGTCGTCATGTGTCCCCCTGTTGCAACCTCGGCGGGAACCCCCAGCCCTCCTGTGTCAACCGTCACAGCTTTCGTGCTCACGGTAGGACTGCGCGTAACTTTAGTATTTGCCTACCGCGTGCAGCGGCGAGGACGAGGCAGCACCCTTGGGGGGATTCAATGGTCGACACGACCGTGAGCACAGCCGGCGAACCGCCGGAGTCGAGCCCGACGCGGGCGTCGATGAAGCCCGACCTCCTGTCGCTGGCGGGAGTGGTCTCGATCGCCGCCGGGATCATCCACGCCACGGCGGCCGGAGCCCACAGCGAGCACAAGCAGACCGTGTGGGCCTTCGCCGCCTGCGCCGTGTTCCAGATCGGCTGGGGTGCCCTGGCCCTGCTGCGGTCGGGCCGGCTGCTGGCGCTGCTCGGCGTGGTCGGCAACGCCGCCGCGCTCGGCGGCTGGGTGCTGGCCAAGACCGAGGGCATCAGCTTCATCAACGGCCTCGAGGAAGCCGAGGGCGTCCAGTTCGCCGACGGCCTCGCCGCCGGGTTGGCCGCGGCCGCCGTGCTGATCGCCCTGCTGCCGCTGGTCGGCACACCCCTGGTGGCACGCCAGCCGCGGCTCCCGCTGCTGGGCACGGCCGCCCTCGCCACCATCGCCATCACGCTGCCGGGCATGGTGGCGACCGGCAGCCACAGCCACGCCGGCGGCGGCGGTCACGACGACGCCTCGGCCCACGCCCACGGTGACGCTGAGGCGGCAACCGCAGGGGCGCACGACGACCACAGCACCATGGCGGCGAAGGCCTACGACCCCAGCCTGCCGATCGACCTGAGCGGCGTCGAGGGTGTCTCCCCCGAGCAGCAGGCGCGGGCCGAGAACATGATCGCCGTCACGCTGTCCCGGCTGCCGCAGTTCGCCGACACCGCCCATGCGTTCGAGCTGGGCTACCGCAGCATCGGCGACTCCATCACCGGGCACGAGCACTTCATCAAGTGGGACCTGATCAACGACGACAAGGTCCTCGACCCGGACTACCCCGAGGCGCTCGTCTACGAGGTGGCCGAGGAGAACCGGACGTTCACGGGCATCGAGGCCCCGCCGCCGGCCGGCACCCGCAAGCTGGTGTCGGCGATGTTCATGCTGGAGACGGGATCGACGCTCGAGACCGTGCCCGACCTCGGCGGTGCGCTGACGCAGTGGCACATCCACGACGACCTCTGCTTCTCCCCCGACCCTCCCGGCCCCGAGGGCCCGCGGGTGGCCGGCGTCACCGAGGTCGGCGGTACCTGTGAAGCGCCGCTGCAGAAGCTCACGCCCGTGCCGATGATCCACGTGTGGATCACGTCGCACCCGTGTGGCCCGTTCGCCGCCCTCGAGGGCACCGGCGCCGGGCAGGTCCAGGAGGGCGAGGAGCGCCTGTGCGACCACGCCCACGGTTCAGGCGCCTGACCCGGGGGTAACGCGCGCGCCGCATGCGGCTTCCCCAGTTCGCGTTGATGCTGGTCAGCGTCGTCGTGACCATCGTCTGCCTCGGTGCGGTGGGCGGCCTCGACACGGTCGAGGTCGCCACCACGTCGATCGTCATGAGCGGAGCCCTGATCGTCTGGTACCTCCGCCGCTCCCGCCCCCAGCCGGGCCCCGAGGCCCGCACCCGCACCCGGTCGGGCGTGCGCTAGGAGCCGCGGGCGGCGAGGTTGCGGCGGGACTCGCGGACGACGAAACCCGCGATCACCCCGACGCCGGTGACGATCACCGCCAGGACCGCGAGCTGGAGGGAACCGCCGCGGTCGCCGGCCTCACGGGGCTCGTGGCCCGAGTTCGGCTCGGGGATGATGCCCTGCTCCTCGTCCGGAGCGATGGTGCTCGGCGGCGGCTCCGGCTGCGCGGATGACGCCGCTGCGACCGGGAACGAGGCGGTGTACCCGGCCGCAGCGACGATCAGGAGCCCGACGAGGAGTCGGGCAAACCGGTGTGAGCGATGGTGGTCAGCTCGGTGGTTGGTAGTCACCAGGAAGAACGATGGTCTTGGTCTCCAGGAACGCTGCCAGTCCTTCGGCGCCGAACTCACGTCCGATGCCCGATGCCTTGAAACCGCCGAAGGGCTGATGGATGTCGATCGTAGCCATGGAGTTGACCCCGTAGGTACCGGTCCGCACCTGGCGGGCCACGTCGATGCCCCGCTCCACGTCGGTGGTCCACACCGAGCCCGACAGGCCAAAGTCGCTGTCGTTGGCGATCTTCACGGCCTCGGCCTCGTCGCTGTAGGGGATGACGGCCAGGACCGGGCCGAAGATCTCCTCCTGGGCGATGGTCATGGCGTTGTCGACGTCGACGAACAGCGTCGGCTCCACGAACCAGCCCTTGTCGAGGCCGGCCGGGCGGCCGCCGCCGACGGCGAGCTTGGCGCCCTCCGACGTGCCCTTGTCGATGTAGCTGAGCACCCGGTCCCGCTGCCGCTCGGCGACCAGCGGGCCGACCAGCACCGACGGGTCGGTCGGGTCGCCCACGCTGGTGGCCTTCACGGCCTCGGCGATGGCGTCGACCACCTCGGCGTAGCGGCCCTGCGGGGCGAGGATGCGGGTCTGCGCCACGCACGCCTGGCCGTTGTTCATCAGCGCGGAGGGCATGAGGGTGGGCAGGTGGGTGGCGAGGTCGGCGTCGTCGAGGATGATGGCCGCCGACTTGCCGCCCAGCTCCAGGGTGACCCGCTTGAGCTGCTCGCCGCAGATGGCGCCGACCTTGCGTCCGGCGGCGGTGCTGCCGGTGAAGGTCACCTTGTCGATGCCGGGGTGGCGGACCAGGTACTCGCCCACCTCGCGGCCGGCGGGCAGCAGCGACACCATCCCCTTGGGGAGGCCGATCTCGTCGAGGATCTCGGCGAGGATGTAGCCGTCGAGCGGGGTCTCGGGCGACGGCTTCAGGATGATCGGCGAGCCGGCGGCGAGGGCGGGGCCGAGCTTGCAGGCGATCTCGAACAGCGGCACGTTCCACGGCACGATGCCGGCCGACACGCCCACCGACTCCTTGCGCACCAGCACCGGCCCGAGCGCACCGGCACGGTGCTCCTCGAAGGGGAAGGTGCGGGTGACGTTGGCGAAGCCGTCGAGGATCATCGTGGCCGAGAAGACCTGGCCCATCAGCGAGAAGCTGGCCGGCGAGCCCATCTCGGCGGTGATGGTCTCGGCGAGCTCCATGGCCCGGGCGCCGATGGCCTGGCTGAGCTTGGTGAGGTAGTCGGCCCGCTCCTCGGCGCTGAGCTGCGGGTAGGGCCCGGCGAGGGCGGCCTGCGCGGCCTCCACGGCCCGGTCGACGTCGCCCTCGGCGGCTTCGGGCACCGTGGCGATCACCTCTTCGGTGAAGGGGCTGATGACCTCGATCGTGTTGGTCGTCGAGGGCGTCACCCATTCGCCACCGATGTAGAGCTGGTTCTTCGACTCGACCATGGTTCCCCGCTTCCCCTGAGTACGACGGGACCTGACAGTGCGTCAGGTAGTTTGCCACGCAGTCATCGCCGTCATGCACTCCAGGGGATCGGGGGGATCGATGGAGGTCTCGCAGCTCACGGCACCGCTGTTCGAGGACGGGTTCCTCGCCGGCGAGCCCCATCCGCACCTCGCGCGGCTGCGCGCGGAGGCGCCCGTCGCCTACGACGAGGCGCACGGGGTGTGGGTGCTGTCGCGCCACGCCGAGGTGACGACGGCCGCCCGCGACCCGGCGACGTTCTGCTCCGGGAAGGGGATCCTGCTGTCGGAGATCGGCGTCAACTACGACACGCCGCCGACGATCATGCACACCGACCCGCCCGACCACACCCGCTACCGCAAGCTGGTGCAGCCGGCCTTCTCCCCCGCCGCCATCCGGGCGTGGGAGCCGGCGATCCGGCGTCGGGCCGAGGCGGGGGTGGATCACCTCCTGGCGTCGCTCGACGGCGACGGCGACGGTGCGGTCGTCGACGTGGTCGCCGAGCTGGCCGTGCCGTTCCCGCTGCAGGTGATCGCCGACCTGCTGGGCATCCCGGACGACGACTGGCCCCGGTTCTACGAGTGGTCGGAGGCCGCCATCCCGGGCGCCACCGACCTGCCGGCCGACCGCATCGTCGAGCTGATGGGCGAGATGGTCACCTACCTGCTGGCGGTCGCGGCCGACCGGCGGGCGACGCCCCGGGACGACGTGGTGTCGCGGCTGGCCACCGCGGCGCCGGACGGCGACGTGCTCGACGATGCCGAGCTGGCGATGTTCCTGGTGCAGCTGCTGGTGGCGGGCAACGAGACCACCCGCAACTCGCTGTCGGGCGCCCTGGTGGCCTTCTCGGAGCACCCGGAGCAGTGGGCGCGGGTGCGGGAGGCCGTCGCCGCGGGCGACCGGGCGCTGCTCGACTCGGCCGTCGAGGAGATCCTGCGCTGGACCAGCCCCGTCGCCTACTTCCTGCGCACCACCACCCGCCCGGTGGAGCTGGCCGGCCAGACGCTCCCCGCCGGCGCCCCGACGATGCTGCTCTACCTGTCCGCCAACCGCTGCGAGCAGGAGTTCGGCCCGACGGCGGCGACCTTCGACGTCGCCCGCACCCCGAACCACCACCTCGCCTTCGGCTCCGGCCCCCACTTCTGCCTCGGCGCCGCCCTCGCCCGCGTCGAGCTCCGCGTGATGCTCGAAACCCTGGCCCCCAGACTCCTGGAGCTCGGCCCCGCCGACCCCCCGGAACGCTCGATGTCCCTGGTGATCGCCGGCCTCCGCCGCGCCGCTCTGGCCCTCCGCACAGCTGTCTGAGCCCGCCCGGCACGGCCACTACTCTGGCCATCGTCTGGCGGCAGCGGGAGCCGTAACCCGGGCAAAACGGCGTAACCCCGGCCGTTTGCCGAAGCAGGGACGGTTCCGGGGCTTTCGAGACGCAAGGTTAGCCGGGAGACGGCGGATGTCAACGATCAATCACGCAGTCATCGCCTCGCGTCTCACGGCCGAACGACTTCGCTCCTACACCGCATCGGCCCACGACCTTCCAGGCGCGATCCGGCTCTACGACTGGAACACGGCGATCAGCGGCGCCTTCCACGAGGACCTCGGCCGCCTGGAGGTCGTGTTCCGCAACGCCCTGGACACCGCCCTCGTCCGCCACGCAACGGCCCGCAACTGGCCGACGACCTGGTACCGGCGCAGCCAGCTCTTCCCCGGCAAGCCCGGCCGCCGTCCTCTTGCCGTCGTCGCCGAAGCCCGACAGCGAGCCACCCGCGGCGGCCTCCCCGAGTTGCACGGCAAGGTCATCGCCGAGCTGCCGTTCGGCTTCTGGCGGTACCTCTGCAAGGGCGCCTACCTGACCTCCCTGTGGGTCCCGGCCCTGGCGGCAGCCTTCCCCCTTCACCCCACGAGCAACGACGCCCGCTCCGTGCGACACGACGTCGACGACCGCATCCAGCGGCTGCACTACCTCCGGAACCGCATCGCCCACCACGAGCCGATCCATCAGCGCGACCTGCGACGGGATCACGAGCAGCTCCTGGAGCTGACCGGTTGGATCTGCTCCGACAGCCACGCCTGGATGGTGGAGGTGACGCGGACGGCGGGGGTGCTGGGGCGGCGGGCCTAGGGATCGATCGCGAAGGGGGTGAAGGCGTCGAGGGTCTCGGGGTTGGTGAGGCTGCCGCGGCTGGCGGCGGCGTCGGGTGGGGTGCCGGTGAGGATGCGTTTGACCGGGATCTCGAGCTTCTTGCCGGAGAGGGTGCGGGGGATGCCGGGGACGGCGTGGATCTCGTCGGGGACGTGGCGGGGGGACAGCTCGGAGCGCAGGGCCCGGGCGATGCGGGAGCGGAGGGCGTCGTCGAGCGCCGCGCCCTCGGCGAGCTGCACGAACAGCAGGAGGCGGCCCGGCCCTCCCCCTTCCGAGTCCTCCAGGTGGATCACCAGGCTGTCGGCCACCTCGGGCTGGGCGTCGACCACCGAGTACAGCTCGGCCGTGCCCATCCGGACGCCGCCCCGGTTGAGCGTGGCGTCGGATCGCCCGGTGATCACGCAGGCGCCGTCCTCGTAGAGCGTGATCCAGTCGCCGTGGGTCCACACGCCCGGAAAGCCCTCGAAGTAGGCGGCCCGGTAGCGCGAGCCGTCGACGTCGCCCCAGAACCCCACCGGCATCGACGGCAGCGGGGCGCTGATCACCAGCTCCCCCTGCCGCCCGACCACCGACTCGCCCTCCTCGTCGAACGCCTCGACCTTGGCGCCCAGGTAGCGGCACGGGATCTCCCCCGCCCGCACCGGCATCAGCGGGCTGCCGCCGACGAACGCCGTGCACACATCGGTGCCGCCGCTGATCGACGCCAGCACGGCGTGGTCGCCCAGCTCGTCGTGCACCCAGCGGAAGCCCTCGGGCGGCAGCGGCGCCCCCGTCGACCCGATGGTGCGCACCTTCGACAGGTCGGCCTCCGCCCCCGGCGACACCCCGGCCTTGCGGCACGCCAGCAGGTACGGCGCCGACGTGCCGAAGTAGGTGACGCCCACCTCGCCGGCCAGGCGCCACAACGAGCCCAGGTCGGGAGACCCGGGGTCGCCGTCGAACAGCACCGGCGTCGCCCCCACCAGGAGGCCCGACACCAGGAAGTTCCACATCATCCAGCCGGTGGTGCTGAACCAGAAGAAGCGGTCGCCCGGCCCGAGGTCGCTGTGCAGCGAGAGCGCCTTGCAGTGCTCCAGCAGGATGCCGCCGTGGCCGTGCACGATCGGCTTCGGCAGGCCGGTGGTGCCCGACGAGTAGAGGACGTAGAGCGGATGGTCGAACGGCACCGGCAGCGCCTCGACGTCGGCACCGGCCCCGCCAGCGGAGCTGCCGGGGTCGGCGAGCAGCTCGTCCCAGGTCAGCGACCCGTCGAGCCGTGCCCCCGGATCGAGGTAGGGCACGGTGACGACCGAGCGGACCGTCGGCAGGTCGGCCCGGATCGCCGCCACCTCGCCCACCCGGTCGATCTCCTTGGCGCCGTAGCGGTAGCCGTCGACCGCCAGCAGCACCACCGGCTCGATCTGCCGCAGCCGGTCGAGCACCGAGCGGGTGCCGAACTCCGGGGCGCACGACGACCAGATCGCCCCCAGGCTCGCCGTCGCCAGCAGGGCCACCACCGCCTCGGGGATGTTGGGCAGGTAGGCGGCCACCCGGTCGCCACGCCCGACGCCCAGCCGCTCCAGCCCCGCCCGGCAGCGGGTCACCTGCTCGGAGAGCTCCGAGGCCGACAGCGACACCGGCGCCCGGCTCTGCGAGTGGGCGATCAACGCCGGCCCGACGGCCCGCCCCGCACCCCGCAGCGCATGTGACGCGTAGTTGAGCGTGGCGCCGGGGAACCAGCGGTGCGCCGGCAGGCGCCCGGGCATGAACCCCGTGCGGGACTCGTCGCCGAGCACCATCTCGGGCGGGGTGGTCGCCTGGATGTCGAAGTACTCCCAGAGCGACCCCCAGAACGCCTCGAGGTCGTCGACCGACCACCGCCATAGATCCTGATAGCCCGCGAACGACATCCCCTTGTCACCGAGCCAACGGATGTACCGTCCGACCTCGCTGTGGTCCAGGACGTCGGCGGGCGGTTTCCAGAGAAGCTCACCGCGCTCCGACATTCCCCGAACATAGCCGTGTGATCCCACCACGCTCCGTGTAGGGCACTCGTCATCGTCAGCCACGTAACGTGACCGACACAACTTCTTGCGTAGCCGATCACGCCCGTGTAACTTGCGCCAACGACGAGACGTCAGCACATGAGCACGGAACGCGTCACCGGGCGGGCTTGGGGCAACCACACGACCCGCTGGCTGCTGGGAATCCCAGCTGCTACTGCGTTGTACCTGCTCACAGGGTGTGCGACGTCGCTGGCCGACACGAGCCCCGAGCGGATCGACTACTGCACCGAGGCCGACGGACGCAACATCGTCGACGCCGCCTCCGGCTGTATCCCCCGCCCCTAGCGCGGCTCCACCACCACGATCCCGTGCATCCCGTATTCGTAATGGCGGGGCAGATGACACGCGAACTCAAACTCGCCGACGTCGTCGAACTCGAATGTGGTGATCGCCAGGTCGCCGCCGCCGACCGACACCTCGCCCGGGATGCTCGCGTGCTGCGGGTGGGTGCCGTTGGCGTGCTGGACGTGGATCGCCGGCGGGCCGGTGATCAGCTCGTGGCCGATCGGGTCGCCGTTGTCGACCACGAACCGGACCCGGGTGCCCTCCACCACGTGGATCTCGTCCACGTCGTACAGCGAGTGCTCGATGCCGACCCGCACGGTGACGTCGCCCGGCCCGAGCAGGGCGGGTGGCGGCGCCTCGTCGCCCGTGATCGCCTCGTACCCATACCCGGCCCCCGTCGCCGCCAGGGCCACGACCCCGGCGACGACGACACGACCCAGCCGACCCCGACCCCGACCCCGGCCCCGGCGTCGGACCCCGGAGGGAGCGGCCGGAGCCGCCGGGCCCGCGGCCGCAACCGTCGAGCCCGGCGACACCTGGTCAGTCGAGGTGGCCATCAGATCGGCATCCGGCGGCCGGCGAGGCGGGAACGGCGGATGCCCAGGACCAGGGCGGCGAGACCGGCACCGGCGCCCAGGACCACGGGCCACAGGGCGGGCCCGGGGCCATCCAACTCCAGCCGCAGGGCCTGGGGAGCGTCGACGCCGGCATCGACCAGCGACGGTGTGGTATCCGGCTCGGTCGACGCCGCCAGGTCGAAGTCGAGGTCGCCCGCCGGCGTGTTCACCTGCAGGTACGAGAGCCACATCGACTCCGGCACCCACTCCATCCCCACGTCGGAGCGCAGGTCGTCGAGCAGCAGGTCAGACGCCGCCTCGCTGCGCACCACGTCGACGCCCGCGCCGCCGGCGAGCAGGTCGGGCTCCTCGTCGGTGAGCATGAAGACGTCGGCCTCCACCACCTGGTCGTCGTCGAGACCAAGGCCGAGGATGCGCAGCGGCACCCAGGGATCGTCGGTCGGGATCGTGGCCATGATCGGCGTGCTGTCGCCGGCGCCCTGGCCCAGCTCCTCGGCCCGATCGGCGTCGAAGCGGGCCGCCATGAACACAGGCGAGCGCTCGGCGTAGAAGTCGAGCACCTCGGGGGCGTCGGGGGTGAGCAGGAAGCCGTTCTCGGTGGCCCAGTCCCCCACCTCGTCGCCGCCGCCCTTGAGCACGGTGATGTCGAGGGCGTCGATCTGGGTCTCCAGGATGATCTCCGCGCCGGCCGACGTGTCGGAGTCGGCGCCCAACGAGGCGGCCGCCTCCGGAGCCGGCGGGGCGACCTCCTGGGAGAGGCGCTGCAGCGTCCAGTCGCCGCCCCTGATGACCTCGGTGGGCACGTCGGGCAGCGGGATGATCGACCCGACCTCCTCGCCCTCGCCCGTGAACTCGAAGCCGGTCACGTACCGCTCCACGCCGTCGCTGTACGCCGCCAGCGTGGTGGTGCGCAGCAGCTCGATCGAGCCGTTCTCGCCCACCAGGCCACCGCACGCGCCGGCCGGTGACGCCATCGTCAACGACAGCGGGACCACCGCCAACGCAGCTACCACTGCTCGTCGCATCGCAAGTTCCTCCACAACATCGAGGGTTTTCAGCGGGTAGGACGGCGGGCGGGTACGTTGCGGTTCCCACATGGTCCAGCATCCGGCGACCGATGCCCGCGGCGTGCTCTACCGGGGCGGACCCGTCGTCACCGTCGACCCTCGACGGCCCGAGGCCCATGCCGTCGCCACCCGGGACGGTCGCATCGTCGCCGTCGGCTCGGAAGACGACTGCCGCCGCGCCCTCGGGCTACCCGAGACCGGCGACCTCGGCGGCGACGGCCCGGCCGTGCTCGAACTTGCCGGCCGCGCCCTGCTCCCCGGCTTCGTGGATGCGCACCTGCACCCGATCACGATGTGCTTCTACGCCTTCCACCTGGACCTCAGCCCCGCCCGGTCGATCGCCGACGTGCTCGACGCCCTGTCGGACCGGGCCCAGGACACCCCGCCCGGGGAGTTCGTGCTGGGCGTGAAGATCGCCGCCGAGCAGCTGGTCGAGCGGCGGATGCCCAACATCGCCGAGCTCGACAAGGTGGGCTCCGGCCGGGCGGTCGTGCTGCTGGCCCGCGACGGGCACACGTCGATGGGCAACACAGTGGCCCTGGCGGTCGCCGGCATCCGCGGCGTCCGGGAGAACCCGCCCGGCGGCACGTTCGACCGCGACGAGCGCGGCCGCCTCACCGGCGTCTGCCGCGAGACCGCCACCCGGATCCTGCTCGGCGCCGTGCCGCTGCCGGGCCTCGACGCCCTGCGGGCGATGACCCCCGACGTCTTCGGCGGCCTTGCCGCCCAGGGTGTCACCGCCATCTCATCGGTGCTCCAGACCGACGCCGAGGGCCCCGGCGGCCCGGCCGGCGAGCTGGAGAGCGTCGGGATGATGATCTTCGTCGAGGACCTGTGGCTCGGCAGCCACGCCGTGCTCGGCGGCCAGCCGGCCAAGGCGATCGACGCCCGCACGTCGTCGTCGCTGCACGACCCCGCCCGGAACCGGGTGGTCGGCGGCGTGAAGCTCTACCTCGACGGCACCCTCGGCGCCCGCAGCGCCTCCCTGCACTTGCCCTATGCCGACGACCCGTCGGAGCTGGGCTGGCTGGTGCTCGACCCCGCCGTCGCCGCCGCCCGCATGGAGGCCGCCCACCTCGCGGGCCTGCAGGTGTGCATCCACGCGGTGGGCGACGCCGCCAACGAGGTGGCGCTCGACCTGTTCGCCGACCTGGCTGCCCGCTACCCCGACTCGTCGGGCACCAGCCCCCGCCACCGCATCGAGCACGCCTCGGTGCTCGACGGGGGGTCGGCCCGGCGCTTCGCCGACCTGGGCGTGGTCGCCGTGGTGCAGCCGTTGTCGCTGCGCAGCGAGGCCGATTGGCTGGGCGAGCGCCTCGGCGACGACCGGACGCCGTGCACCTACCCGTTCCGGTCCCTGCGCGACGCCGGCGTGGTGCTGGCGGGGTCGTCCGACGCTCCGATCGAGCCGCCCGACGTGCTCGCCGCGCTCACCGCGGCCGTCACCCGCCACGGCTTCGAGCCCGACCAGGCGCTGACGGCCGCCGAGGCCGTGGAGATGTACACGGTCGGCGGCGCCACCGCCCAGCAGCGCGAGCACGAGGCCGGCCGGCTCGTCGAGGGCTTCCGGGCCGACCTGGTGGTGCTGTCGTCGGACCCGACCACCGTCCCGCCCGAGAAGATCGCCGAACTCGACGTGGGGCTCACCGTGGTCGGCGGCCGGGTGGTGCACAGCGACGTGAGCCTCCCCGGCGGCTGAACGCGAAATTGCGTGGCAGGTGGCGCCATAGCGACCACGAGCCACGCAAGTTCGGTTTGCTGGGGATCAGTCGACCTTGAAGGTGATGGCCAGGCTGACCCGATAGTCGGTGACCCGGTTGTCGACGATCACCACCTTCTGCTCCTTCACCCAGGCGCCTTCGATCCCGTGGATCGTCTCCGACGCCCGAGCGATGCCCGTGCTGATGGCATCCTCGAAGCCCTGGGTCGACGACGCACTGATCTCGATGACCTTGGCGATCGACATCCGGTCACTCCTCAAGTCGGGCCCGCCATGCGGGGAGTCAACCGCAGCGCCGCCGGGATGACAACCACCAGGGGTAGCGCGACTACGACGATTCGTTGGGGAACGTCCCCAGCGTCACCTCGACCTCTTGCTCGTCGCCGTCGCGGGTGACCTGCAGCGTGACCTTGTCGCCCGGGGCGTGGGCCCGGATCCGGGCGGTGAGCGACGCCACGTCGTCGACCTGGTCGTCGTCGATGCCGGTGACGACGTCGCCCTCCTGCAGGCCCGCCTTGGCGGCCGGGCTGTCGGGCTCGACCGCGGCCAGGGTGGCCCCGGCGGTCGCCTCGTCGTCCACCATCTGGACGCCCAGGAAGGCGTGGGTGGCCTCGCCGTCGTTGACCAGCTGGTCGGCGATGTCGCGGGCCTGGCCGATCGGGATGGCGAAGCCGAGCCCGATGCTGCCGGTCTGCGAGCCGGCCATCTGCGGCGACGCCAGCGAGGCGATCGCCGTGTTGATGCCGACGACCTGGCCCTCGTTGTCGACCAGGGCGCCGCCGGAGTTGCCAGGGTTGATGGCAGCGTCGGTCTGGATGGCCGAGACCACGGCCGTGGTGGACGACGCGGTGTCCTCGCCCAGCGTGATGGCCCGGTCCTTGGCGCTGACGATGCCGGCGGTGACGGAGCCGTCGAGGCCCAGGGGGCTGCCCACCGCCAGCACGGCGTCGCCGACGGAGAGGTCGTCGCTGCTGCCGAACGTGGCCGGGGTCAGGTCGTCCTGGCCCTCGATCCGGATGACGGCCAGGTCGCTGGCGGGATCGCGGCCCTCGATGCTGGCGTTGGCGGTGGAGCCGTCGGGGAGGGTGACCTCCAGCTGTCCGCCTTCGGCCGCCAGCGCCACGACGTGGTTGTTGGTGAGGACGAGGCCGTCGCTGCTGATGATGACCCCGGAGCCCTCGCCGCTCTGGCGCCCGTCGGTGGCGGTGATCGACACCACGCTGGGCAGGACCTTGGCGGCAGCCTGGGACAGCGGCTCGTCGGGGTCGGCGGCGGCGGCGTTGCCGTTGTCCTGGGACACCGGGTCGAGGGAGCTGAGGGCGTCGCTGGTGACGGCATCGTGGGGCGAGTCGTCGTCGAGGGCCGTGGCGGCGACGGCGCCGACGGTCCCGCTGGCCAGGGCCAGTGCCACGACCAGGGCGGGGGCCGCGATCCGCCGACCCCGGCCACCGCCGCCGCGGGCAGGTGCGGCGGCGGCGCCGGGGTGGGTGGGCGGAGCGGGCGGCGGAGGAGGGCCGAGCGGCGGCAACCCGCCCGCCGGAACCGCCGGCACCGCCGGGGTGATCGGCGGGCCGGCGGCCGGGGGGGTCGGCGGAGCGACGGGGGGACCCGTGGGGGGCGCCGGACGATGCCGCGGTGGCGGCGGAGCGGGGCTCGAGTGCTCGGGGGCAGGGGTGGGGGCCTGGGGGTTGTCGTCGGCAGACGGGTCGGGCATGGCGTCATGGTGCGCTCGCGAACCTGAGACACCGCTGAGGGGAACCTCAATGTTTCCGCCGAATCCTCGGCCTGGAACGCTCTACGGTGAGCCGGGTGTGGAGAGGCGTGCCGCTCTGGCTGAAGCTCCTCGGCAGCCTGCTCGGCCTCAGCGCTCTCGCCCTGGCCCTGAACGGGCTGGTCGGGGCGAGGCTCGTGCGCAGCTACCTCGTCGACCGGCTCGACGCCCAGCTGCAGGTCGCCGTCCGGCCCATCGACGACGGCCTGGCCGACACCGCGCCCGCCGACCTGCCCAGCCCCTTCTACGTGAGCCTGGTCAGCCCCTCCGGGCGGGTGGTGGACGAGCGCTGGGCCCCGCCGTCGCCCGACGAGGCCGCCCCGGCACTGCCGTCGCTCACCCTCGAGGATGTCCGTGAGCTGGGCAGACGTCCGTTCACCGTCGCCGGCGCCGGGGGCGAGCCCGACTGGCGGGTGGTCGTCGAACCGGTCAGCGATCGGGCCGGCAGCCTGGTCGTCGCCCGCAGCCTCGACGACGTCGACGCCACCGTCGCCCGCCTCGGCCGGGTGAGCCTGGTGGGTGGCCTCGCCCTGCTCGGCGCCCTGGCCGCGGCCGCCTACCTGGTGGTCCGCCGGTCGCTGCGCCCCCTGCCCGGCATCGAGGCGGCGGCGCTGGCCCTTGCCGAGGGCGACTGGGGCCAACGGGCACCCGAGGCCGACCCCCACACCGAGCTGGGCCGCATCGGACGGGCCTTCAACACCATGGCCGACCAGGTGCAGTCCGCGGCCCTGGGCCGGGAGCGGGCCGAGGGCGTGGCCCGGCAGACCGACCGGCGGCTGCGGCAGTTCGTCGCCGACGCCTCCCGCGAGCTGCGGGCGCCCCTCATGTCGCTGCGCAGCTTCACGGAGGCCGGCCGCCACAGCGCCCGCGTCGACCCGGACACCATCGACGACGTGCTCCGCCACGTCGAGCGGGAGTCGCTGCGCATGGGCCAGCTGGTCGACGACATGCTGCTGCTCACCCGACTCGACCAGCGGCACCCGCTCGAGACCGCGCCCGTCGACCTGGTGCTGGCCGCCCGCGACGCCGCCGACGCCGCCCGGGTGGTGGCCCTCGACCGGCCGATCGTGTTCGTCGGGCCGGAGGCGCCGCTGGTGGTGCAGGGCGACGAGATCCGCCTGCGCCACGTGGTGACCAACCTGGTGGAGAACGCCCTGACCCACACGCCGGGCGGCACCAAGGTGGAGGTGGCGGTCGGCCGCACCCGGCGCGACGACCAGGGCTGGGCCGAGCTGGAGGTGCGTGACGAGGGGCCCGGCCTCACCACCGACCAGGCCGAGCGGGTCTTCGACCGCTTCTACCGGACGGACCAGGCCCGTCACCGTCCCGGTGGGGGCGCCGGGCTGGGGCTCGCCATCGTCGACGCCATCGTCACCGCGCACGGCGGGATCGCCGAGGTCGACGTGTCGTCCGGGGAGGGCACCACGTTCCGGGTGCTGCTCCCCGTCGCCGACGAGGTCGAGCCCCCGGACCGGCTACCGGTGCCCCTCGCGGCGCCGGCCCCGGTCAGTCGGCGTGGCGGGTGAGCTGCTCCAGAGCGTCGATCAACTGCTCGTTCGACGGCACGTCGAGCACGTGGCCCAGGCGCCCGAACAGGTCGGCCAACGCCTGACGCTGGCCCGGGTGCTCCACCGGCACGCGGTCGAGGTCGACCTTCAGCAGCCAGTCGAACAGCACCACGGCGTCGGCCTCCCAGAGCCGCACGTCCACGAAGTCGAGATCGCCCACCAGGTGCCTGCCTTCCTCGGTCACCCGCGGGAGGGTGACGTGCCGAGGCTCAACGTAGCGGTACGGCTCTCGCCGTCGAACACGAGCGTGAAGTCCTGGCTCAGCGCGTCCATCACCCCGAGCAGCCGAGCGCTGGCGCGCACGCACTCCACGCAGATCCGGGCGGTGGTGCCGGCGACGAACCGGTCGCCGTGGCCCAGCTCCCCCTCGCAGAACGAGCAGGCGTGGGCCCGGGGCGCCACCTCGCCGTTGGTGGCGCGGCGCCGGTGCCGGATCGCCGGCCCCTCCGGCTCGTCCGACTCCTCGGGGTCGGCCGTGGCGACGTCGGTGGCCGTCCGCGGGTCGTCCCGCAGGTCGACCTCGGCCGGCTGCTTGATCGCCAGGCGGTGGCCGGCGCTGATCGCCGTCCGCCGGTCCGGCGGCGGCGACGGCGGCTGCTCGCTGTCGAGGCCCACCGCCACCTTGCGGCGCAGGCCGGCGAGGTCGACGCCGAGCGACTCCAGCGCCCGCACCCCGTTGCCCTGCCCCAGCCGCAGCAGGCCCAGCAGCAGGTGGCTGTTGGCGACGTAGTGGTGCTCGACTCCGAACGCCTCCCGCACGCTCAGCTCGAAGGTGTGCCGCACCCGGGCCGTGTAGGGACCTTCTTCCCAGGAGGTCGACGCCGTGTCGCGGCCGACCACGTCGGACACCGCCACCCGGGCCCGTTCGAGCGTCACCCCCTCGGAAGCCAGGGCGGTCGCCGTGCTGCCGGCCGTGGCCAGGGCGATCAGCGCGTGCTCCGTGCCCACGTAGTCGTGCCCGAGGAGCCGGGCCTCCACCAACGCGCGCACGACCGTGCGCCGAGCCTCGTCGCTGAACCGCTCGAACATGCCCGCATCCCTATCCGTCGCCCGTCCTGCCGGAACGACGCTAGTGCACTACCGACCGCGCGCGGCCCGGAGGACTCGGCCGACGTCGAGGAGGTGGTGGTGGCCCTCGTGGACCGTGTGGCGGCCCAGCCAGCGCATGTCGCGCTCGGTCGGTTCGGGGTAGCCGTACAGCGCCCGGCGGGCCCACTGGTCGGCGTCGAGGACCGCGAACCAATCGGCGAGCGCCTCACCGTTGGCGGCCAGCTGGTCGGCGACGGCGAGCGGTGCCTGCTCGTTGTAGCGGTCGTCCACCACCCTCTCCTCCCGCCCCATCGGCGTGTAGGAGGGCACGTCCTCCGCCAGGGCCAGCTCCAGCCGCTCCCGCTGCACCTGGAGGACGTCACGGACGTGGCAGGCGTACTCCAGCGCCGACCAGACCCCGGGCGTCGGGTGCGCCCGCACCAGGGCGTCGAGGTCCTCGCCCTTCAGTCCCCGACTCAGGGGCGTCCGGTAGCGACGGCCCAGGTCGCGCAGCCGCTCGGGCACCTCCGCGTCGGTGAGGCCGTCGTAGTCGAACCCGCACTCCTCGCAGACCCCGTCGACCGCCGGCATCGTCGTGTCGCTCGCGTCGCTCATGGGCTCATCCTGCCTCCCGGTAGGGTCCCCGTACCGACCACCCCGCCGCCGCCCCAAGCGGTCTCGGGCTTCGCCGAGGCAAACTGTCACCATGGACTTCGGACTCGCCGGACGCCGGGCCGCCGTCGCCGCCTCGTCCGCCGGCCTCGGCCTCGCCTCCGCCCGGGCGCTGGCGGCCGAGGGGGTGCGGGTGGCGATCTGCGGCCGCGACCCCCACAAGCTGGCCGCGGCCGTCGCCGACCTGCCCGACGCCATCGCCCTGCAGGCCGACGTGTCGACCGTCCCCGGCGCCCTCAGCTTCGTGGAGGAGGCCACCGTCGAGCTCGGCGGGCTCGACATCCTCGTGCCCAACGCCGGCGGTCCACCGCCCGGGACGTTCGAGACCACCCCGCTCGAGGCCTACCTGCCCGCACTGGAGCTCAACCTGCTGTCGACGGTCGCCATGTGCAAGGCCGCCGTGCCCGCCATGTGCGAGCAGGGCTGGGGGCGGGTGGTGGCCATCACCTCGATGGCGGTCCGCCAGCCGAACCCGATGCTGATCCTGTCGAACACGGCGCGGGCGGGGGTCACCGGGTTCCTCAAGACCCTCGCCACCGAGGTCGCCGACAAGGGCGTCACCGTCAACTCGGTGCAGCCCGGCATCCACGCCACCGACCGGATGACCCAGCTCTACCGCGGCAACCCGGAGGACGCCGCGGCCGACATCCCGGCCAAGGTGGTCGGGCAGCCGGAGGACTTCGGTGCCGTGGTGGCCTTCCTGTGCTCCGACGCCGCCCGCTTCGTCACCGGCACGGCGATCCCCGTCGACGGCGGCGCCTTCCGGGGCCTGCAGTAGGTCTCAGCGGAGTACGACGGCCTGGAAGGGGGCCAGCTCGCCCCCGTAGCGCTCACCCTCAGGCCCGACGCTGGCGACCTCGACCGTCCACTCCCCCGCCGGCAGCTCCCACGCCCGGGGCTCGTCGGCGAAGTTGACGGCCACGACCCGGCGGTCGGCGCCGTCGCTCGCGGTCCGCACCCACGCCAGCACGTCGTCGTCGCTCGGGAGCAGCGTCATCTCGCCCGCGTGCAGCGCCGGCGACTCCCGGCGGGCCGCCAGCATCCGGCGGTACAGGTGCAGGATCGACGACGGGTCCTCACGCAGAGCTGCGGCGTTGCGGGTGTCGGCGCCCGGTGGCCACGGCAGCCACGGCGTCGTGTCGGTCCAGCCGTACGACGGCGGGCCCTCCCACGGGATCGGCGCCCGGCAGCCGTCACGGAAGCCGGCCGGGTCCTCGACCTGCTCGGGCGGCACCACGGCATCCTCCAGCCCCAGCTCGTCGCCCGCGTAGACGAACGCGGTCCCCCGCAGGCCCAGCAGCAGCACGACCGCGGCCCGAGCCGACTCGTCGCGCCCCAGCCGGGTGCGCAGGCGGGCGATGTCGTGGCTGCCCAGCACCCACGTGGGCCAGGCGTCGACCGCGGCGTGGGCGGTCAGCGCCTCCTGCAGGTGCTCGCGCCACGTCGCCGCCGTCCAGTCGGACCACAGCGGCACGAAGTCGAACGCCAGGTGCAGCTCCCCGGCCTCGCGGCCGATGTACGTCGTCACCTCGGCCACGTCGAGGATGTACACCTCGCCCACCGCCACCCGGTCGCCGGGGTACGAGTCGACCACCTTGCGGATGCCCCGCAGCAGCTCGTGGGTGCGGGCGGGGTCGACCGGGCTGCCGACCCCGGCGGTGACCCGGCGCATGTCCTTGCCGATCTGGTGGATGACGTCCATGCGGAAGCCGTCGACGCCGCGGTCGAACCAGAACCGTAGGGTGTCGTGCATCGCCGCCACGACCTCGGGGTTGGCCCAGTTCAGGTCGGGCTGCTGAGGCGTGTAGCGGTGGTAGTACCAGGCCTCGGTGCCCTCGTCCCACGCCCAGGCGGCACCGGCGGGGAACGCTGCCGGCCAGTCGTTGGGCGGCGCGTCGGGCGTGCCGTCGACCCACAGGTACCAGTCGCGCCGGGGGTCGTCACGCGACGAGCGGGACGCCAGGAACCAGGGGTGGGCGTCGCTGGAGTGGTTGGGCACCCAGTCGAGCAGCACCCTCAGGTCGCGCTCGTGGGCCTCGGCCAGGAGGTGGTCGAAGTCGTCGAGCGTGCCGAACAGCGGCTCGACGTCGCAGTAGTCGGCCACGTCGTAGCCATGGTCGGCCATCGGCGACGGGTAGATCGGCGACAGCCACAGGGCGTCGAAGCCGAGCCAGGCGATGTGGTCGAGCTGGGCGCGGACGCCGTTCAGGTCGCCGACGCCGGTGCCCGACGTGTCGCGCAGCGACCTTGGGTAGATCTGGTAGACGACGGCGTCCATCCACCAGGGACGGACGTCACCCATCTTCGGTTGGTGCGTCGTCTTCGCCGAGGAGCTCGGCCATCTGCTCGACCACGAGGGGGATCAGAGCAGGCGTGGCGTAACGGCGCAGAGCCTCGGACAGCTTGGCGGCGACGGCGCGGGCCATCTCCTGGTCGAGGCCGGCGAAGGCGTCCCGATGGAACGGTTCGACCCGCAGGTCGATGGGGGTGGGCTCGGACACGGACCTCGTCGATGTCGGGGCCAGCAGCGGCGGCGGGGGCGGGGGTGGAGGGGGTGGCGGGGGCAGCGGGTGCTCGACGCCGGGGCCGGGCCCGACGCCGTTGTTGCGACCGGGGGCCAGGTACGCGGGCGGGGCAGGCGGCGGCGCGGCGGCGGGCGGCTGGATCGGGACGTCGTACTCGGTCGGGGCGTAGGGATCGGTGGTCGTCGGCGCCGCGGCGGCGGCCGGCTGCGCCTGGATCTCGTGCCGCGACGGGAACGGGTCGGGCGGGGCCAGGAAGCCACGGCCGGGAGAGGACGGCGGCGGGGGCGGGGGCGACGGCGGCGGGCCGAGCGCCCCGGTGCCGAACGCCTCGGAAGGCTCCGCAAGCGAGAGGGCCATGCCGAACGGGTCGGTGTCGGTGTTGACCGGGGCGGGCAGGTCGCTGTCGAGGCCCAGCACCTTGGGCAGGGGCTCGGCGTGGACCAGGGCGAGGCGGCGGGTCGGGCGGGTCAGCGCCACGAACAGCGCCCGCAGGCCCTGGGGCGACTCGGCCGCCACCTGCGCCGGCTCCACCACCACGACGTTGTCGAACTCGAGGCCCTTGGCCTGCTCGGCGCCCAGCGCCACGACGTGCGACGGCGAGCCCGACTGCAGCTCGGCGCTGCACGGCACGCCCGCGGCGACCAGCGCGTCGGTGACGGCCGCCCGGTCGCGCTCGGACGTGACCACCCCCACCAGGCCGTGGCCGATCAACCCCCGCACCACGTGCACCGTGGCGTCGGCCAGCTGATCCGGGCGAGCGGCCGTGACCGCCACCGGATAGCCGCTCGACCGCAGCGGGTCGGGTCGCTTCAGCCGGGGCGCGATCTCGGGGAGGAGACGCATCGCCACCTCGTGCACCTCGCTCGGCAGCCGGTACCCGAGCGACAGCTCCGCCAGCTCGATGGGCACCCGGTCGCGCCGCAGGTGCAGCGCCACCTCCTCCCACGACGCCGGGGCCCACGGGCTGGTGGCCTGGGCCAGGTCGCCCAGCACGGTCATCCAGCCGGTGCGGGAGCGGCGCCGGATCGACTCGAACTGCATCGGCGACAGGTCCTGCGCCTCGTCCACCACCACGTGGTCGTAGGTGGGCGGCGGGCCGTTGAGCAGCGTCTCCGCCAGGTCGAGCAGCGGGATGTCGTCGATCGCCCAGGGCCAGTCGGCCACGGGCAGGTCGCGGGGCAACAGCAGCAGGTCGATCTCTTCGCTGGTGAGCAGGCCCGCGCCGGCCGCCTCGAGCCGGCTCCGGGTGGAGAACAGCTCCACCAGGAAGCTCTGCGGCGTCAGGTGGGGCCACACCCGCTCCAGGTAGTCGTCGATCTCGCGGCCGGCCTCGCCCCGCAGGTCGATCTCGTAGGAGCCCCGGTCGTGGGTGGTCCGCTGGGTGGTGAGCTGCCGCTGCACCTCGTCGATCACGAACGACCGCAGGCCCCGGCGGATGTCGTTGTGGGGCTGGCCCGCCAGCTGCCGCGCCCGCACCGCCAGCTTCTCGCCCTCGAACTGCACCTGCCGCCGCTCGACGGTGAACTCCACGATCCGCCGCGACACCCGCTCGCGGTTGCGGATGGCCCGCAGGATCAGGCGCAGCATCCGGCGGTCGCCCTTGAGGCGCCGCACGACGACGGGGTCGACCCGTGCCAGCTTCACCCGCGGCCCCAGGCCCGTGAGCGGCAGCTGCACCACCGAGTCGTCACCCAGCGCCGGCAGGACCGCGGAGATGTAGCGGATGAAGCCCTTGTTGGGACCGACGATCAGCACGTCCTTCTCGGCGAGCTGGTCGCGACGGTTGTAGAGCAGCCACGACACCCGGTGGAGCCCGACGACGGTCTTCCCGGTGCCCGGCCCGCCCTGCACGATCAGCAGCTGCTCGGCGTCGCGGGTGATGACGTCGTACTGGGCGGCCTGGATGGTGGCCACGATGTCGGCCAGCTCGCCGGAGCGCTCGCGGCTGAGCGCCTCCAGCAGGGTGTCGGTCATGACCAGGCCGTGGCGGGACAGGTCGGGCTCGTCGCTGTCGCTGTGGTGGGCGGCGGCGGCGTCACGCTCGTAGTCGCGCTCGTAGTCCTGATCGCGGTCGTGGTCGCGCTCGTAGTCCTGATCGCGATCGTGGTCGTGGTCGTGAGCGCGGGCGCCGTTCGACGCGATCATCTCCTCCACCCCGGCGAACACCAGCTCCTCGATGTCGAGGATCCGGTTCTCGCGGCAGCGGAAGATGCGGCGCCGGTCCAGCCCACCCGGATCGTCGGGTGTCGCCGTGTAGAAGGGCGCCGCCACCGGCGCCTGCCAGTTGACGACCACGAGGTCGTTCTTCTCGTCCCAGATGGCGCCGCGGCCGATGTAGTACGGCGTGCGGTCGACGTCGATCCGCCCGAAGGCGACCGACTGGGCCGGGTCGACCACCCCGAGGGCGCCGACGCGGCGACGCAGCTCGGCGGCGGTCTTCGGATCCGCGACCAACGAGGCGGCACGGTCGAGGTTGGCGTCCAGCCGCTCGCGCAGGTCGAGGGCGTGATCGAAGTACGCCTGCTCCTCCGGTGTCTCCGGATGCATCGATCTCCCCAGGGGGTGCCCGCGCTCTGGTTTGCCTTCCCCGCACACTACCCCGCGCGACAATCCCGCTACTGCGGTACCCCTTCGGACCCCTTCCTGCCCGATTCGAGCCGGATCTCCTGACTATTTGACCGCGGTCGGGGCGACAGGACCGCCGACCGCGCGCGTGAGCGGCAGGGGCGTGGCGCAGAGGAGGAAGTCGTACTGGCCGTCGGTGGCGCAGTCGGCGGCGAGGGCGTCGAGCGACCACAGCTGGCCCTGCGCCAGGCCCATGTCGACCAGGTGCAGCATGTGTACCGGGAGGAGCACCGCCGGGTCCTCGCCGGGGAACACCTCGAGGGCGAGCGTGTCGGTGGCGACGGCGGCGACGTCGTGGTCGCGGAGCCACTCCACCGACTGCGTCGACAGGCCCGGCGCCGGGTGGCCGAAGCGCCGCCGGTCGCCCTCCCGCAGCCAGTGCATCTGCCCGGTGCGCACCAGCAGCACGTCGCCCGGCTCCACGCGCACGCCGGCCTTGTCGACGGCGGCGTCGAGGTCGTCGCCGGTGATCGGGTAGGCCTCGTCGAAGTGGTCGACGCCGTGCACCCGGGCCACGTCGGCCAGGATCCCCCGCCCGACGACCGGGCCGAAGCGGTCGATGCCCAGCCGCCCGGCGCCCGACTCGTCCACCGAGGCGGCGGGGATGCCGTTGTAGAGGCGACCCTCGTAGCTGACGTGGGCCAGGGCGTCCCAGTGGGTCGACGCCTGCACGCCCATCGTGACCGTGTCGTCGCTGGTGCAGAAGTCGGACGGGTCGCCGGTGAACGCCGAGTTGACCGTCAGCATCCGCCGCACGGGGTTGTCGCGGCCGGGGATGGCGCCGGTCTGCGGGCCGTCCTCGTCGAACGGGATGGCCAGCGAGAACACCTTGCCCTGCCGCACCGCCCGCACGCCCCGCAGCACCGCCTCGGCGGTGAGGAGGTTGAGGGTGCCGCGCTCGTCGTCGTCGCCCCAGCGGCCGGTGTTCGCCACGCGCGCCGCGAGCGCCTTGAGCCGAGGGGGTAGCGCCATGCGGCGAAAGATATCGTTCGGCGATGCGCCGGGGATTCTCGTGGACACTGGTCGTGCTGTTGCTCGTCGGGGCGGCGTGCTCGGGCGACGACGACGACGAGACGGGCGGCACCGACGACAGCGCCGGCGGCCCGACCTCCTCGGTGCCGCGGGGCGAGGTCGTCACCTACGACGGGCTGAGCCGCAACCACGTCGACCACCGCGTCGACTACGCCCAGATCCCCCCGGTGGGCGGCGACCACGCCCAGGTGTGGCAGACCTGCGCCTTCTACGACCAGCCGATCGTCACCGAGGCCGGCGTCCACTCGCTGGAGCACGGCGCCGTGTGGATCACCTTCCGTCCCGACCTGCCCGCCGACCAGGTGGCGCTCGTCCAGGCCTACGCCGAGCAGCCCGACACGCTGGCGTCCCCGTGGGCCGACGGCGAGCTGCCGGCGCCGGTCGTCATCTCGGCCTGGGGCGCGCAGATCCAGCTCGACGCGCTGCCCGACCCCCGGGCCGACGAGTTCATCACCCGCTTCCGCAAGTCGCTCGACGCACCCGAGCCCAACGCTCCCTGCCACAGCGGCACCACGTTCACGGAATGACCGGCGCGCGCCGGCTGGCCGGACCGGCTGGGCTGGTGGGCGCCGCGGTGCTCGTCGCCGCGCTGCTCGGCGTCGCCACCGGCTGGTGGCTCGCCCGCGACGAGCC
Organism: Acidimicrobiales bacterium; assembly: GCA_035316325.1. Taxonomy (NCBI): domain Bacteria; kingdom Bacillati; phylum Actinomycetota; class Acidimicrobiia; order Acidimicrobiales; species Acidimicrobiales bacterium. The sequence continues at coordinate 59,479 of DATHJB010000212.1, read as the reverse complement.
GCCCGGCGAGGGCTCGGTCGACGTGGGCTTCGCCCGCGACATGGGCGTCCACCACGACCAGGCCGTCGAGCTGGCCGAGCTGGTGCGCGACCGCACCGACGACCCGACGATCCGCCAGGTCGCCCGGGACATCGCCCTCACGCAGCAGGCCCAGATCGGCGAGCTGCGTGGCTGGCTCGACGTGTGGGGTCGCCGGCCCACCAGCGTCGACCCGCCGATGCAGTGGATGGACCACCCGGCCGGCGAGCCCATGCCGGGCCTGGCGAGCGACGAGGAGGTCGCGGCGCTCACCGCGGCCGAGGGCGTCGAGGCGGAGACGCAGTTCCTCGAGCTGATGATCCGCCACCACGAGGGCGGCATCCACATGGCCGAGTCCGCCGCCGCCGAGGCCGGCGAGCCGTTCGTGCGCCGCCTCGCCGACGGCATGGTCGAGGCGCAGTCGGCCGAGATCGCCGAGATGACGGATCTGCTCGCGGACAGGGGTGTTCGGTACGGTGACGCCGAGGCCCCCTGATGAGTGTCGACACCCCCACCGTCGCATCCCCGCCTGAGCCCAAGCCCCCGCCCGAGCCCCGCACCCGCCTCACGGTGATCGCCGCCGCGGTCGCGGCCGTGGTGCTGCTCGGCATCGGCGGCATCGCCGCGGTCGCGCGAGGCAACGCCGACGACAGCGGCTCCGACTGGCACGGCACCGTGCAGGAACCGGCCACCGCCCGGCCCGAGTTCACGCTGACCGACACCGCGGGCCGGCCCTACGACTTCGCCCAGGAGACCCAGGGCCGGCTCACCCTGCTGTTCTTCGGCTACACCAGCTGCCCCGACGTCTGCCCCGGCCACATGGCGATCCTCAGCGGCGCCCTCGCGATGCCGGGCATGCCGAAGCCGGTCGTCGTGTTCGTCACCACCGACCCCGAGCGCGACACCCCCGAGCGCCTCCGCGACTGGCTCGACGGCTTCGACGGGAGCTTCGTCGGGCTCACCGGCACCATCGACGAGATCGCCGCCGCCGAGCGGGCCTCGTTCGTCGCCGGATCGGTGCGCCAGACCAGCGACGACGGCGAGTACGAGGTGGGCCACGCCGCCCAGATCCTGGCCTTCTCCCCCGACGACCAGGCGCACCTCGTCTACCCCTTCGGCACCCGCCGGGAAGACTGGGCCGCCGACCTCCCCCGCCTGCTGGAGGAGTACCCGAAGTGACCTGGTGGTGCGCGGCATCGACCGACCCGTGGAGCTGGTCGCCCCGGGCGTACCCCGGCATCTGGCTGTTCATGGGCCTGCTGCTGGTGGGCTACGTGCTGGCGTGGCGACTCGCCCCCGCGGTCGACAGCGCCACCGACCGCAACCGGCGCTGGGCCTTCCTCGGCGGCTGGGCGGTGCTGTGGCTGTCCACCGACTGGCCGCTGGGTTCGCTCGGCGCCGGCTACCTGGCCACCGCCCACATGACCCAGTACGTGCTCTACACGATGGCGGCCGCGCCGCTGCTGGTGCTGGGCCTGCCCGAGTGGATGCTGCGGCGGGTGCTGTCGAAGCTGCGGGCCTCCCGGCTGGTGAGCCTGCTGGCCCGACCGCTGGTGGCCGGGCTGGTGTTCAACGTGGTGCTGATCAGCACCCACGCCCCGATCACCGTCGACAACCTGCGCACCAGCCAGGTCGGCTCGTTCGCCCTCGACGTCGCGTGGCTGGTGTCGGGGCTGCTGCTGTGGCTGCCGGTGTGCGGCCCGCTCGCCGAGCTCAAGCCGTCGCTGCCGGTCCGCGGCGTGTACCTGTTCCTGGCCGCGGGCCTCGTGCCGATGGTGCCGGGCGGCTTCCTCACGTTCTCGGAGACGCCGCTGTACGCGGTGTACGAGCTGGCCCCCCGGGTGAACGGCTTCGACGCGCTGGACGACCAGCAGGCGGCCGGGGCGATCATGAAGATCGGCAACCTGCCGCTGCTGTGGCCGGTGCTGGCGGGCCTCTTCGTTCGCTGGGCCAACCAGGACCGCGACGCCACTCCGAAGGTCCCTGCGTCCTCCCGACCCAAAGCGACGACGTAACGTAGGCGGCGCTGCACCCGAGGCGAGCGGGGGTGACATGGCAGCGCTGCAGCTCGACGATCTGACCGTGCGCGCGTCGCCGAGCGGCGCCCGCTTCCACGTCACGGCCGCCGCCGACCGCGGCGAGGTCGTGGGTGTGGCCGTGCCCTCACGGCCCGTCGGCCGGGCGTTCGCCCGCACGATCGCCGGCCTGACGCCGCCGGTCGCCGGCCGGATCGTCACCGGCGACCGCGACGTCACCGCGGTGGCACCCCCGGCCCGGAGGATCGGCTACGTCCCCGCCGGCGGCGGCCTCCTCCCCCACCTGAGCATCGTCGACAACATCACCTACCGGTACCGGCTCGACCCCGCCGAGCAGATCCGGGGGCTGGTCGACGACGAGGTGGTGGAGCTCACCACCCAGCTGGAGCTGGTGAGCGTGCAGAGCCGCCTGCCCCACGCCGTCACCCCCGACCAGCGCCTGCGGGCCGCCATCGCCCGGGCGGTGCTGCGCTACCCGCCGACGGCGCTGGTGGTCGACCTGCCCGAGGCCGACGCGCTGGCCCTCCGGGAGCACGCGGTGTTCACCCAGGTCCGGCTGCCGTCGGGCGATGCGCTGGCGGTGGTGGTCTGCACCGACGACGCCGTCCTGCAGAGCAACCTCGACCGCTGCGCGCCGGCGACGGCGCTCGCATGATCTCCCGGCGGGCGCTCCTGGCGGGCGCGGCGGCCACCGCGACCGCGGGTGTCCTCCCCGCGCTCACCGGCTGCACCCGGGGACGGGGTCGTCGCCTCGAGGTGGCGGTGGTGTGGAGCGGCGGCGAGCTCGACCGCTTCCGTGAGGTGCTCGACGCCTACCCCGGCCGGGTCGACGTGACCAGCGCCGGCGACGAGATCGACGCCTTCCTGCGCGCCCGCCACCGGGCCGGCAACAGCCCCGACATCGCGGTGCTGTCCCGCCCGGGCCTGCTGCCCACCTACGTGGACGAGGGGTGGCTGGTGGAGATCCCGGAGACGTCGGCCTTGAGGCGGCGCTTCCCCGACCCCTGGCGGGACCTGCTCCGAGTGGACGGCACCCTCTACGGGGTCTGGGTCAAGGCGACGCACAAGTCGCTGTTCTGGCAGCAGCCGTCGGAGCCGTTCGACGCGCCCACCTCGTGGACCGGGCTGGTCGCCCAGGTCGAGCGGCTGGCCGAGGCGTCCCGGAGCGACGACGGCCCCGCCCCGCTGGCGATCGGCGCCGCCGACGGCTGGGTGCTCACCGACTGGCTGGAGAACCTGCTGGCCGCCCGCACCGACTGCGAGCAGTACCACGCCCTCTCCCGGGGCCGGCCACGGTGGTCGGAGCCCGAGGTCACCCGGTCGTTCGGCGACCTGTACGACATGTGGAGCGTGCCCGGCGCCTTCCCCGGCGGACCGTCGCGGGCGCTGCTGACCCAGAACGAGGAGTCGGTGGTGCAGGTGTTCGCGGCCGGCACCGCGCTGGCGATGTTCGAGGGTGACTTCGTCACGGCAGTGATCGAGCGCTTCGCCACCGACGACGACCGGGAACCCGGGTTCTTCCGCTTCCCGTCGCCCACCGGCCGCCGCGACGACCGCCCGTTGGTGGTGGGCGGCGACGCCGCGGTGCTGCTCAGCGACACCGACGACGCCCGCGAGCTGCTGCACTGGCTGACCGACGCCGACACGTTCGCCCCCTGGCTGCGGGCCGGTGGCTTCCTCGCCCCCAACGTCCTGGCCCACGAGGCCGAGCACTACCACGACGACGTGCAGCGCCTGCTCGCCCAGGAGCTGCTCACCGCCGGCGACGACCTGCGCTTCGACCTCTCCGACCTCCTGGCCGGGCCGCTGGGCGGCGGCGAGGGTCAGGGCAGCTGGCGCATCCTGCAGGACTTCTTCGCCGCCGCCACCCGACCTGGCGCCGCGCGCGACGAGGTCGTCGCCGACGTCACCCGCCGCCTCGACGACGCCGCCCACAGCTACACCGACACCCGGGGGATCGACCCGCGTGCCTGTGGCTGACCCGGCCCCGCCCCGGCTGCTGGGCCAGACCCGGCTGGTGCCCGACGTCGGGCCGGAGCGGCGGGGGCGCGCCTACCCGCGAGCGGCGACGTCGGCGATGCTGCTCGCCCCCGCCACGCTCGTGCTGGGGCTGTTCGTGGCATGGCCGGTGCTGCGGATCGTCGTGGCCAGCGTGACCGACGACGACCTCGGCTTCGTGGGCCTGCGCCACTTCCGGACGGCCCTGGAGCTGCACGGCGCCGGGACGGTGATCGGCCGCACGCTGCTGTGGGGCGCCCTCGTCCCGGCGGTCGTCACCACCCTCGGGTTCGCCCTGGCGATCGTGTCGCGGCGCGGGCGCACCGGTCGCCTGGCCACGTTCGTGCTGGTGGCACCCATCGCGCTGCCACTGGTGGTGACCGGCATCGTGTTCCGCCTCGTCTACGACCCGGACCCCGCCCGCGGCCCGGTGAGCGGCTCGGTGGGCCTGTCGTTCCTGGGGCCGCGGCTGGTGACGGTGGCGCTGATGTCGGCGTTCGTGTGGGCCTGGGTCGGCCTGGCGCTGGTGGTGTTCCGCACCGCGCTCGACCGGGTGCGGCCCGAGCTGGCCGACGCGGTGCTCGCCCACGGCGGCGGGCGGCGCGAGGTGTTCCTCGACGCCCGCTGGCGACCGGTGCTGCGCCGCACGTACGCCATCGTGTTCGCGCTGGTGGCGCTGGCGACGGTCCGGTCGTTCGACCTGATCCTCGTGATGGCACCCGGCTCGGTGCTCGACGAGGCCTCGGTGCTGGGGGTGCTGCAGTGGCAGACCTCGGAAGGCACCACCACGGGGCCATCGGCGGCGCTGGGCGTCATCTGGCTGGCGATCGTGATCCTGGCCGTGACCGGGGCGGCCTGGTGGTCGCGCCAGAAGTGGCCGCCGCCGCTGCTGCTGACCGACGACGAGGTCGCCGCCGCCGACGACCCGACCGCCGGGGACTTGCCCCCGGCGTGGCGGCAGGCCACACGTCGCACGGTGCTGCTGGCGGCGTCGGTGCTGTGGCTGTTCCCGCTGGCGGTGCTGCTGGGCACGGCGTGGCAGACCCCTCGCGACGCCGCCGTGTCCGGTTGGTGGCACCGGCCGACCAGCCTGGAGTCGTACCGGGTGGCGCTGCAGGGCGACGACCTGTGGCGCTCGCTGCTGCTGACGGGCGCCCTGGCGCTGGTGGTGGCGTGCGTGGTGACCGGGGTGGCGCTGCTGGCGGCATCGGCCATCGCCTGGACGCCGACCGTCCCCGCCCAGCTCGCCGGCTTCGTCCTGCTGGGCGCGGCGGTGGTGCCGGTGCAGGTGGTCGCCGGCCCGATCGACGACGTCCTGCGCACGCTGCACCTCACCGACACCACGTTCGGCCTCGGCCTCGTGCACGTCGCCCTGGGGCTGCCGTTCGCGGTGCTGCTGCTGCGCAACGCCCTGTCCGACGTCGAGCTCGACCGGCTGCGGCGGGCCCGGCTGGCGGGTCGCCGCGAGTGGGAGGTGGTGTGGAACCTGGCGCCCTCGGCGGTGACGACGGCCATCGCGGTCTTCGTCCTGGAGTTCGTGCAGGTGTGGAACGACTTCGTGGTCGGCCTCCTCTTCGGCGGCCCCAACGCCGCGCCGCTGGGGGTGGTGCTGCACGGCCAGTCCCGGCAGTTCGTGGCCAGCAGCGGGGCGCTGGCGGCGAGCGCCGTGATCGCCTCGGTGGTGCCGCTGCTGCTGGTGCTCGTCGTCCGCCGCCGCATCGTCAGCGGCCTGGTGAGCGGGGCCCTGCGGTGAGCGACATGGAGCCTCCCGACGGCGACGGCGACCGTGACCACGAGGGCGACCTCCGCCGCCGCCGGCAGGTGGCCACCGGGCTCGCCGCGCTCGGAGCCGGTGGCCTCGCCCTGGCGCGGGAGGGGCTGCTCGAGGGTCTCGGCGACAAGCTCGGGCCCGTCCCGGTGGGCGTGCTGATCGCCGGTCTCCTGCTGGTCACGGCGCTGCCGCCGCTCGTCCGCTGGCTCGTGGGCCGCCTGCGCCGGGCCCTCGCCGACCCCGTCGAGCCAGCCGCTCCCATGCTGTCCGTGGAGTCCCGCCGGTCATCCGCCGCCGAGCCGGCCCGCCACCCCCACAACCTGCCGCCCGTCGCCGGGTTCGTGGGCCGCACCGCCGAGCTCGACCGGATCGTGGGCACGTCGCCCGGGCCAGGACGCACCCGCGGGCTGATCCAACGGTCGCCGGTCGTGGTCCTGGTCGGTGACCGGGGCGTCGGCACGTCGTGGCTGATGTGCCGGGCGGGCCACGACTCCTGGGACGCCGGCCTGCTGCGGGAGGGCCGGGTGTACGTCGACCTGCGCACGTCGCCCGAGCCCCTGACCGCCCGCCAGACCATGGAGCTGATGGCCCGGCTGGCCGAGGTCGGCGAGCTGCCGCCGTCCGAGAGCGACGTGCAGGCTGCGGCCGACCTGCAGCGCCTGGTGGCCGGGCGGCGCATCCTGTTCCTGCTCGACAACGTCGACCGCCCCGAGCAGATCCGCCCCATCCTCGGCGCCGGCTGCCACCTCCTGGTCGCCGGCGGCCCGGCGCTGCGGGGGCGGACCGCGGCCCAGACGCTCGACGTGCGACCCCTCCCGCTCCGCGACGCCGTCGACCTCTTCGAGCGAGCCCACCCCCGACTGCACACCGAGCCGAAGGCCGAGTACAAGCAGGCCGTGGCGACCATCGCCCGGCTCTTCGCCGGCCAGCCCAAGGCCCTCCACGAGCTGGGCGGTTGGGGCGACCGGCGCCAGACGGCGGCGGCCGGCCTGGCCCAGGCGCTGCGGCGGACCCTCGACGCGCCGCCGTACGCGTCGGTCGAACGCCGCGACTCGATCGACGCCGCCTGCCGCGCCCACGTCGCCTACTGCACCCTGGGCGAACCGGCCCGGCGCCTGGTGCGGCTGCTGTCGATGGTGGACGACTTCCTCACGCCCGACGCCGTCGCCGCGCTGGCCGGACGACGGCTGGCCCGCCGGACCACGGCGTGTCTCGACGAGCTGTCGGCCGCCGGCTTCCTGCAGCAGCGGGGCGACGACATGCGGCGACTCCACCCCGAGCTGGCCCGGCTGGCCCGCCTGCACCTGCACCACGACGAGCCGGCGGCGCAGCGGCGCCGGGCCTACACCCGCCTGGTCCGCCACCTGGCCCGCCGGGCGTCGGAGCAGGCCGAGCGGCTCACGCTGGCGACCGCACGCACGCCCCGGGAGCAGGCCGTCGCTGCCGCCGCCGAGGAGTGGTTCTCCCGGCACTGGCACCTGCTCCACCGGGTGGTGATGGCGCCGGCGCCGACCCGCGGGGCCGACGTCGTAGCGCCGCCGTGGCGGGCCCGCCGCGCCTGGTTCCGCCTGGCCCGGGGGCTGCGGGCCTGGTACGAGCGGTGGGGCAGCGAGAAGCGCTGGCGGGCGCTGTGCGAGTCGGTGCGGGTGATCGCGGCGGCCTCGCGCTTCCCCGACGCCGAGGGTTGGGCGCACAACGGGCTCGGGGCGGTGGCGCTGCGGCGGGGCCAGTGGACCAAGGCGATCGACGAGCTGGGCGCGGCCCTGCGGCTCCGCGGTCACCGGGGCCAGTCGCAGGCGCTCACCAACCGGGGCGTGGCCAAGCTGCACCTCGGCCGCACCGAGGAGGCGCTGGAGGACCTGACCGACGCCCGGCGGCACCGCGGCTCGGGCGACCGGGTGGGCCGGGGCATCACCGACCTGAACCTGGGCGAGGCCCTGCGTCGCAGCGGCCACACCGAGCAGGCCCGCCACTACCTGGTCGAGGCGGCCAACGCCCTCGAGGACGTCGACGAGCGGGGCTACGCCGCCGCCCTCGCCAACGTCGTGCTGGTGTACGCCACGCTGGGCCAGGAGCAGGACGCGGTGCGAGCCTGGCAGGAGGCGCTGCGGGTGTACGGGCGGCTGGGCGACGAGGCCGGGGCGGCCGAGGTCCGGCTCAACGCCGCGGCGGCGCTCCTCTCGTTCGACCCGCCCCGCCCCGACCAGGCCGACGAGATGCTCACCGAGCTGACCACCTACCTGGCCGACCGCCCCGCCACCCCGCTGCTGGCCCGCTGCCTCCTCTACGCCGGCGACGTCGCCCACCTCCACGAGGACCCCACCGCCGCCCGCTCGCTCTGGCACACCGCCCACGACACGGCCCACGACACCTCCGACCCCCTCACCGCCGCCACCGCCAAGTCCCGCCTCGAACCGTGACCCTCCGCCGGTCGGTAGCGCAGAGATCCGCCATTCGGTAGTGCAGCGATACGCCAATCGGTAGCGTAGAGCCATGCCACCAGGGACGACCGACTACCTTCCCCGGGTCGTCGACAACGAGCTCGACCTACTGCTGCCTGCCCTCCCGGCGATCTCGCTCGAAGGCCCGCGTGCGGTCGGGAAGACGGAGACCGCCTCCCGCCGAGCCAGAACTGTCAATCGCCTCGACGAGCCCGAACGTCGCCAGCTCATCGAGGCCGACCCCGGCCGGCTGGTGGACGGCGACCCGCCGATCCTCATCGACGAGTGGCAGCTGCTGCCCCGATCGTGGGACCTCGTGCGACGGGCCGTCGATGCCGACGCCGCACCGGGGCAGTTCCTCCTCACCGGCTCGACGACTCCGACTGAGCATCCCACGCACTCGGGAGCCGGGCGCATCGTGAGCCTGCGCATGCGACCCCTGACGCTCCACGAGCGAGGCATCGGCCAGCCGACCGTCAGCTTGGCCGCGCTGTTGGCCGGCCACAGGCCAGCGATCGAAGGTGGGACGGACGTCAGGCTGGTCGCCTACGTCGACGAGATCGTCGGATCGGGCTTCCCGGGGCTTCGGGGGCTCAGCGGCCGTGCCCTCCGAACTCAGCTCGACGGGTACCTCACCCGCATCGCCGAGCACGACCTACCGGAGGTCGGGCTGTCGGTCCGCAACCCGTCGTTGCTCCGACGCTGGATGACGGCTTACGCCGCCGCCACCGCGACGACCGCGTCGTACGAGACCATCCGTGACGCCGCCACGAGCGGCGAGGGGCACAAGCCGGCCAAAAGCACCACGCAGCCCTACCGCGACATGTTGGAACGGCTCTGGATCATCGACGCGCTGCCCGCCTGGCTGCCCAGCCGCAATCCCCTCGCCAGGCTCTCCTCGCCGCCCAAGCATCACCTGGCGGACCCGGCGCTGGCCGCCCGACTCCTGGGCGCCGACATGGCCGCCCTGCTCGACGCCCAGCCACTCGGACCGACCATTCCGCGGCGAGGAGCGCTGCTCGGTGCGCTCTTCGAGTCGCTCGTCACACTGGGGGTGCGGGTTGCGGCGCAGGCCGCGGAGGCCCAGGTGAAGCACCTCCGCACCCGTGGCGGCGAGCACGAGATCGACCTGATCGTGGAGCGGGGTGATCACCGTGTCGTCGCCATCGAGGTCAAGCTCTCGCAAACGGTCGACAACCAGGATCTCCGGCACCTCCTGTGGCTCCGCGACCAGATCGGCGACGACCTGCTGGACGCCGTCGTCGTGACGACGGGCACCGAGGCCTACCGGCGCCCGGACGGCATCGCCGTCGTACCCGCCGCGCTCCTGGGCCCGTGAGGGACCGGGTCAGTCGTCGGGGCAGGAGGTGACGGCGGATTCGAGGTCGGACCACTCGGCGGGGGTGAGTTGGCGGGTGTACTGGGCCAGCTCGGTGATGACGGGGAGGTCGACGCCGGTGCCGACGATCCGCAGGATGCGGCCGTCGGGCTCGCGCCAGGTGGCCACCGCCGGGCCCGTGTCACCCCAGGCGTTGCCGGTGAGCATCTCGACGCCGTGGACGTCGGCCTCCGACAGCTCCCGGGTAAGGAACCGGAACGCCTCGAACTCCTCGACCGTCCCCTCCAGCCCGTACACGCTCACCACGCCGGTCCCCTCGCCCTCGCCGGTCCGGTACAGCACCCGGTAGTCGGTCTCGAGGGGCAGCAGCAGCGACAGCGACGCCGCCGAGCCCAGGTAGACGAGCCCGTAGCCGGCGGGCAGCGCCGCGTCGGGCAGCTGGAACAGGCCGTCGCCGAACGTGAGCGCGTCGGCCAGCGCCACCAGCTCGTCGGCCCGGTCGGGTGACCACCGCCGCCCGTAGAGCCCGACCGCCCGGCCCGCCTCCCGCCAGGCGACCACCGTCCCCAGCTCGGGCAGCACCGTCTGCTGGAACACGGTGATGGGCGCCAGCACGCCCGACGTCGCCCGCACCTCCACCGGCGTCGGCTCCCCGTCGCCGGCGGGATCGACCTGGTCCTCCGGCCCCCAGACCACCCCCAGCATCGGCCCGGCGTAGGGGTCCTCCCGGTCGACCTCGCCGTAGAGCGCCACCTGCGGGGCATCGACGTGTGCCGTCGAGGGGCCCTCGACCGCGCACAGCTCCAGGCCCGACGGCGTCTCGTCGGCGGGGATGCCGAAGCGGCCCGTCGGGTCGACGGTCAGCCCGCCGTCGACGGTCGGCTCGGGCCCGCCGTCGTCGCTGTCGTCGCCGGAGCACGACGACGCGCCGGCCATGAAGACCAGCGCCAGGAGCGCGACCGCCACCCGTCCTCCACCCACGCCCCCACTCTCCCCCGGGAGCGGGCGGATATCACCTCCGGGTCATGGCGAAGATGCCCGAGGCGTTGGCGGCGTCGAACGCCAGGTCGAGGCCCGAACCGTCGGGCAACTGGTCGCGGGAGATGAACTCGAAGAACGACCCCGGCACCTCGCGCTCCACCTCGCCGCTGCTGCTGCCGCCGCCGTCACCCGACAGGCGGAAGCGCCGCACCACCGTGTCGGCGTGCAGCGCCGTCTGGCGCACCCGCCCACTGCCCGACCGCTCCACGGTCGACTTCAGCGGCCAGCCGCCCCGCTGCCACAGCGACACCGCCAGGGCATCGACGTCGGGCACCCGGTCGGTGGCGTGGTTGAAGGCGGTGCCCTCGGTGGCGATCCACGCCATCTCCGCCGAGTGCTCCAGCAGCAGCTCGTAGTCGTCGAGCCGGGGATCCGGGTGGTGGCGGCCGAAGCACCGGGCCGCGCCCCGCACCAGCCGCACGGCGTCGTCGAGCGGCAGCCGACCCCGGGCGGCCAGGCGGTCGAGCAGTCCGGCGACGTCAGGGGCCAACGGGTCGACCGACGAGCCGACCACCCGGTGGACGGCCTCCTGGGCCGACGGGGGCAGCCGGTCGACGTGCAGCTCCGACACGAAGTACTGCAACACGCCCTCGGGCAGGTCGCGGTGGGTGAACGCCTTGCCGGTCATGTGGATGCGGTCGAGCGGGTAGATCCCGCTCTCCTCGTAGCCCAGCGGCACCAGCACCCGGCGCAGCGACTCGGCGCCCGGCGGCAGCGCCCCGGTGGGCCCGTCGACGGTCCGCACGGCGCCGTGGTCGAGCACGATCCGCCGCCGCACGTCGCGCTGGGCGTCGACGTAGCGGGCCCCGGAGTGCACCCGGTCCAGCAGATCGTCCAGCAGCACCAGGCCCAACGCCACAGCCGCGGTCGCCCGGTCGACCTGGCCGCGCGGTTGCTCCTCCCCTGCCAATGCTTCCGGCAGGAGGGCTGTCGAGAGCAACCGGTTGGCCCGGTCCCCGCCGACGAGGGCAGCGAGCAGCTCGTCCATGGCCACTGCCGCTAGCCCACCTCGAACTCGATGCCCTGCGCCAAGGGCAGATCCGTGGAGAAGTTGACGGTCGCCGTCGAGCGCCGCATGTAGGCGCGCCAGGCGTCGGAGCCGGACTCGCGGCCCCCACCGGTCTCCTTCTCGCCGCCGAACGCGCCGCCGATCTCCGCCCCGGACGGCCCGATGTTGACGTTGGCGATCCCGCAGTCGGACCCGTCGGCGGCGACGAAGCGCTCGGCCTCGCGCACGTCGAGGGTGAAGATGCACGACGACAGGCCCTGCGTGACCCCGTTGTTGAGGGCGATCGCCTCGTCGAGGTCGTCGTAGCGCAGCACGTAGAGGACGGGGGCGAACGTCTCCCGGCGCACCAGGTCGGTCTGGCCCGGCATCTCCACCAGCGCCGGACGGGCGTAGGCCGCGCCCGGGTGCTCGGACGCCAGCGCCCGACCGCCGCCGTGCACCACCCCGCCGTCGGCCTGGGCCGCGGCGAGCGCCTTGTCCATCGCCTCGAGGGCGGCGCCGTCGATCAGCGGGCCGACCAGCGTCGACGCCGCGAACGGGTCGCCGATCGGCAGCCCCTCGTACACCGACTGCAGCCGGGCGACGAGGTCGTCGGCGATCGAGTGGTGGACGATCAGTCGCCGCAGCGACGTGCAGCGCTGCCCGGCGGTGCCCACGGCGGAGAACACGATGGCCCGCACCGCCAGGTCGAGGTCGGCCGACGGCGTGACGACCATCGCGTTGTTGCCACCCAGCTCCAACAGCGAGCTGCCGAAGCGCTCGGCCACCACCGGCCCGACGGCCCGCCCCATCGGCACCGACCCCGTGGCCGACACCAGCGCCACCCGAGGGTCCGCCACCAGCTGCTGGCCGACACCGCGCTCCCCCAGCACCACCGCCGAGAGGCCCGACCAGTCGTCGTCGCCGCCCGACTCCTCGGCGAACCGGGCGATCGCCCGGTCGAGGATCCGCTGCGTCGCCAGCGCGCACAGCGGCGTCTTCTCCGACGGCTTCCACACGATCGGGTCACCGCACACCAGCGCCAGCGCGGCGTTCCAGGCCCACACGGCGACGGGGAAGTTGAACGCCGAGATCACGCCCACCACGCCCCGCGGGTGCCACGTCTCCATCATGCGGTGGCCGGGCCGCTCGGAGGCGATGGTGCGGCCGTAGAGCTGCCGCGACTTCCCGACGGCGAAGTCGCAGATGTCGATCATCTCCTGCACCTCGCCGCGGGCCTCGGCCAGGATCTTCCCGCACTCCAGCGTCACCAGCGCGGCGAGCGGCTCCTTCGACGCCCGCAGCTCCTCGCCGAAGAGGCGCACCAGCTCGCCCCGCTTGGGCGCCGGCACGTTGCGCCAGCGCCCGAAGGTGGCGACCGCCCGGTCGAGCACGGCGTCGAGCTCGTCGGCCGAGGTGGTCCGCAGACGGGCCACCTCGACCCCGTCGACCGGACTGGAGGTGACGAGGTCGCCCTCCCGCAGCCCGGCCGGATCGAGCCCGACCGCCGCGAGGATCTCGTCGGCGTGCGCGCTCATGTGCTCACCGCCGTGCCCCGCAGGTAGAGGGCCCCGAACCGGTTGGCCAGGAACTCCTCCAGCGAGCAGTCCTCCTGGCGGACGAAGCCGGTGGTCGGCAGCTTCTCCTGCCGCACCAGGTCGGCCATGGCGCAGATGCCGGCCGCGGTAGTGAGCTGGATGGCCGAGTAGGGCTCGCCGTCGACCTCGGAGGCGTACACCTTGCGGGCGAACGTCTCCTGGGTGAGCACGCCGTCCCGGATGCCCGACACGCTGACGAACACGAGCACCACGTCCTGGTGGGTCACCGGGATCGCGGTCTCCAGCACGTCCTTGAGCACGTCGCGGCGGCGGGCCAGGCGCAGGTCTCGCACCAGCAGCGAGATCACGTCGCGGTGCCCCGGGTAGCGGACGGTCTTGTAGTTGAGGGTCTCGACCCGCCCCGCCAGGGTCTCGGCCAGCGTGCCCAGCCCGCCCGACGTGTTGAACGCCTCGTAGGTGACGCCGTCGAGCGAGAACGCCTCGACCTCTTCGAGAGCCGGCACCTCCCGTAGCTCCCCGTCGACGACGGCCTCACACGGGTTGCAGTACTCGTTGATGAGCCCGTCGGTGGACCAGGTGAGGTTGTACTTGAGGGCGTTGGTGGGGAACTGCGGCAGCGCCCCGACCCGCAGCGACACGGAGCGCAGCTCGTCGAAGCGGCCGGCCAGCGAGGCGGCGACCACGGAGATGAAGCCGGGCGCCAGCCCGCACTGGGGCATGAGGACGGAGCGGGCGTCGGCGGCGAGCGCCCGCACCGCACGCGAGGACGAACGGTCCTCCGTGAGGTCGAAGTAGTGGGCGCCGGCGTTGCGGGCCACGGTGGCGACCGTGGTGGTGAGGTGGAACGGCGCGGCGCTGAGCACCATCGCATGCTCGCCGGCGAGACGGGTGAGCAGGGCGCCGTCGGTGGAGTCGCCCGCCACGGTGCGGACACCGGGGCGGTTGGCGGTCGCCGTGGCGAGGGCCCGCTCGTCGCGGTCGAGGATCGTGACCTGGTAGTCGGACGTGCGGTCGAGCAGGGAGGCGATGGCGCTGCCGATGTGGCCGGCGCCGATGACGAGGACCGGGGTGGTGTCGTCGCTCATGGCCGAACGTTACGACGACCCTGTGACAGTTTGGCGTGGCACGTTGCCCACTCTGACGCGCCGGAACCGTCACATCGCCGGATGTCCCGCCAGACTGGCGGGGTGGACGCCCTCGACACCCGGATCTTCGACCTGCTGGTGGAGGACGCCCGCCAATCGGTCACCGCCCTGGCCCAGCGCCTGCGGGTGGCGCGCTCGACGGTGCAGGAGCGCATCCGGCGCCTGGAGCGCGGCGGCGTGGTGGCCGGCTACACGGTCCGCCTCGGCCCCGCCGCCACCGGCCGGCGGGTGACCGCCCACGTCGCCGTGACCGTCGACCCGAAGCGCAGCGACCACGTGCAGCAGACCCTGCGCAAGATCGACGGGGTCCGTACGCTCCACACGGTGAGCGGCCCCTTCGACCTGATCGCGGTGGTGGCCGCCGAGACCACCGCCGAGATCGACTCGGTGCTCGACCGCATCGGCGGCATCTCCGGCGTCGAGCGCACCACCTCGGCGATCGTCCTCACCACCAAGTTCGACCGCTGACGGGACCCGACGGAATGGCCTGGACCTGCCCGAGGTGCCAACGGCGGTTCCGCCGCCCCGGGCAGGGCCACGAGTGCACCCCGGCGATGACGCTGGAGGAGTACTTCTCCACCGGCCCCGAGCGGGAGCGACCGATCTTCGAGGCGGTGATGGCCCACCTCGACTCCGTCGGCGACGTGCACGTGGAGCCGCTGTCGGTCGGCATCTACCTGAAGCGGTCCCAGACCTTCGCCGTCCTCACCCCGATGACCCGGTGGGTCGCCCTCGGCTTCTCGCTCCCCCACCGCGTCGAGAGCCGCCGGATCGCCCGCAAGGTCGAGCCGGCCGGCGCCCACTACTGGCACACCGTGAACCTGCGCACCGCCGACGACGTCGACGCCGACGTCCGGGACTGGGTGACCGAGGCCTACCTCAGCTCCCCGGAGTGACGTACGGGGCCGTAGGGCGCCATGGGCAGTCCGTCGTACCTCGCCAACGCCGCCCTCGATCGCTCGCTGTAGCTCGGCGATGCGGCCCGGACAACGGTGATGATCACGGCCACCAGCACCAGGGCGGCGCCGAGGATCACCGCGTCCCAGAGCACGGCCAGGACGGCGACGAAAACCACATAGGTCATCCGGTAGCCGGCACGGTACAAGCCGAACTGCGGGGGAGATCGAGTCCCGATCTGGTCGACCAGCCACGGCTGGTACCTGGGCGGAACCTTCTTGGCAGCGGCTAGGTACCTCGGCCTCCGCGGCCACGGTGGGCGCAGCATGCCTCGGGCTCAGAGCTCGGTGAAGCGGCGAGGAGCCGGGGTGTCGGGGTCCTCGGCTGGAGGTGACGTCCGGGCCGTGGGGCCGGTCGGGGGCATCGGCGGCAACGGAGGCGGCGTCCGTGGCTTGCCCGTCAGCGACGAGAGGGGCTCCACCTGCGGGAGGGACGGCAGGGCCGCCAGCTTCGCCTCGGCCGAGCGCTCGGCCCGCTCCACCTTGCCCTTGCGGCGCCGACGCCGCCAGCGGCGGATCCGCCACAGGGCGAACAGCCCGCCGCCGCCCACCAGCACCACTCCGCCCACCCGCAGGGCACCGTCGCGGGCCGCGTCGTCGAGGCTCTGCTCGACCGCGGCGCTGGCCCGCAGCGACGCCCCCGGATCGCCCGCCTCCAGCTCGCGCCGGGCGGTGTCGAGCCGGCCGTCGGTGCCCGACCACAGCAGCCCGACCTCGCCGAGGAAGCCGACGCCCTCGTCCATCTGCCCGTCGGCGGCGGCGTAGGCCTCGGCGGCGTCGAGGGTTTCCCGGGCGACGGGCAGCACGGTCTGCGTCCCCTCGGCGGTCTCGTAGGCCTCCTCCAACCCCAGGTCCTCGACGTCGAGCCCGGCGAGCGCGGCCTCGATGTCGTCGCGCACGGCGAGCACGTCCTCCGCCTCGGCGACCGCGTCGTCGAGGGCGCCGAAGTTCCACTCGGCCATCGCCCGGCGCACCTCCAGCGGCGGGGTCCAGCCGTCGCCGCTCGCCACCAGCTCGTCGTAGGTGGTGCGCGCGGTCGTCCGGGCGGCGAGCTCGGCCCGCTGCTCGTCGTTGACCACGAACGTGTCCCACAGCTCCGGGGCCTTGGCCGACCCGGCCTGGCCCTCCAGCAGGTCGAGCAGCCGCTGCCAGTCGGCGACCCCCACGAACGACTCGGGGTCCGGGTCGCCGGTGTAGGTGATGCGCTGGTCGGCGACGGCGTCGAGCACGCCGCGCAGCTTCTCGACCCCGACCTCCTGGGCGATCTGGTCGACGATGTACCACGAGGCCGCGTAGCCGTACAGCTCCGTGGCCTCGCTGGTCTCGTCGAGCAGGAACGGGTCCGACCAGTCGTTGAGGGCGACCGCGCCCGCGGCCCGCCGGTCGGGGGCAGCGGGGCCGTCCTGGGGCTGGTCCAGCTCCTCCAGCGCCGTGGTGGCGTACTCCTCGGCGAAGCCCTCGGCCACCCAGCGGTCGGCGAACAGCCGCGAGTTGAACCACACGTGGCTCAGCTCGTGCACCATCACCCGCGGGTCCAGCTCGTCACCCACGCTGATCGCGTGGTCGGCCTCGTCGTACCAGCCGGCGTACCCGTAGGCGTAGGGGCTGGCGGACTCGACGATCGCCAGCTCGTCGTCGCGGGGCCACGGCAGGCCGACGAGCTCCTCCAGAACGGGCTTGGCGTCGGCGACCTGCTTGGCGGCGAAGTCGGCCCACTCGGCGTCGTCGGGCCAGGCGCGCACCACCACCTCGGCGCCGTCGGTGTCGGCCGGCTTGCTGACGAGCTTCGCCTCGTCGGTGCCCACCACGAAGGCGATGAAGCCGTCGGGGTCCTCGATGCTCTGGGCGGAGAGGATCTTCTGGTCGCCCTGGGTGGTCTCCTCCAGCTCGGCGCCCACCACCTCGACCTCGTAGCGCTTCGGCAGCCGCACCTCGACGCTGCTGAGCCCGGCGTCGCCGAACGTGAACGCCGGGAAGGCCACGAAGGCGTCGTTGGCCCGCGACACGCCCGGGGACCGGGGCCGCTGGTTGGGGAGGTCGTAGGTGAGCTTCACCGTCTGGCTCTGCCCGTAGAAGAGGTTCGGCTCGAGGTCGACCAGCGCCGAGCGCACGTAGGGGTTGCCGATGTCCTGGGCGGTCACCGTCAGCGGACCGGCGCCCCCGGCGGCGACGAAGTTGGCGGCCTCGGTGAGCACCGGCACGCCGATCTCGGAGAAGTAGGCCTGCTCGATCACCCCGTTGCGGTTCCGGTCGGGGATCTGGTTGGCGAGCGTCACCTCGACGGTCACCCGGATGGCGGCGGCCGCCGGATCGACCACGTAGGTGGCCTTCGTGCGGGTCTCGAGGCCGTCCTCCTGGGCCGGCGCGGCGGGCACCGCCACCTCGGCTGCGGCCGGCGACGCCGCCAGGGGGACACCCAGGCCCACGGTGAGCAAAGCCACGACGACTGCTTGTGAACGCACGATCTCCCCAGAGACGACGGGATGCGGGATGAACCCATGGAGCGTAGACGCACCGGATGGATTGGGGAGCAGCGGGTAAATCGCTGTGCGGAGTTACAAGGCGAAAGGACACAAAGATGTTGTTTGCAGTTGCCGCTATGGATCCCACAGTCAAGATGCTGTTCTACGGAGCAGCAGTGGTGCTGTTCGTCCTGTCGGCAGTCGGCTATGCGTGGGGGAAGGTCTCGCTCGTCGGGGCTGGCCTCGCTGCGTTCGCGTTCCCGGCCTTCTGGGACGCGCTGGCTGCCTCCTGAGGCAATTCGGCTTTCACCCCACCCGGGTGATTGCCGCTCACCCGATGCGTTGCGACCGTGTGATGCAACGCAAAGCGGCTGGGCGTCGCCTCGCTGCCTGTTCCTCGATGGCGACGCCCAGCCCCAACTCCACACCCCCTGGAGGTTTGTCCCATGTCAGCGGCGGAGCCCCTCGAAGTGCCTGCGTCGTCAGGACGCACCCGCAAGAGCCGGCGCCATCTCCGCGTCGCCGAGCCCGCAGCGGACCTCCCCCGCCTGTCGAGCCGACTGAACCGACTCGAGCGTGAGCTGCGGGACACCTGGACGGCGATGCTCGAGCTCGATTCCGCGACGGCCGGACGCATCGGGCACGCCGGAAAGCTGGTGCACCGGGCGGCCGTCGTCCTCGACGACCGCAGCACGATCTACTGACCACTGACCGGTTACAGCCCATACCGACCTCCCCGCCGCCGCCCCAAGCGGTGGCGGGCGGCCGGGGCCGCCGCCGCTGTCAAAGCAAATGCAGCTCACGGGCGTGGGCCACGGACTCGCCCCGTGAGCCGGCACCGAGCTTGCGGTAGATGCTCTTGAGGTGGGTCTTGAGCGTGTTGACCGACATGTGCAGCTCGGCGGCGATCCGCTTGTTGGACAGGGCGGTCGGCAGGTAGCGGAGCACGATCTGCTCCCGGTCGCTCAACGACTCGTAGTCCCCCACCATCACCACGGACCCGTTCACCGGCAGCACCGGGTCCCGCTCGGCGATCGCCGCCAGCAGGCTGAAGGGATAGGCGTCGTCGTAGCCGCTCACCAGCCCGCGCAGCACGGGCTCCAACGCCGGCAGGTCCTCGGCGAACAGCTGCACGAACTGCTCCCGCCGGGCCCACTCGATGGCGGTGCGCAGGTGGTGCTCGGCCTTGGTGTCGTCGTCCCAGGCGAGCGCCAGCCGGGCCCGCAGCAGCTGGGCGGTGATGCGCTCCTGCAGCGACTGCATGCCGGCCTCGAACACGGCGAGCCGCTCGGGCACCTCGTCCGTCGGCCCGACCGCCAGCGCCAGCCGGACGTCCAGCTCGGCGGTGAGCCGGCCGTCGGGTAGCTCCTCCCGGCCGAAGAGGCTGCGCTCGACGTCGCCGGCCCGCAGCCACAGGGACGCCTCGGTCTGCTCCACCCGCTGCAGCAGGTAGGAGCCGTGGGCCTTGGGCCGGGCGTCGGTGAGGATGGCGAAGGCCTCCGACTGGCGGCGCTGGGCGAACCGCAGCAGGGCCAGCTCGATCGAGCCCAACAGCTCGATGCTGGTGCGGGCCCAGCGGCGACCGGCCTCGACCCCGGCGAGCAGGTCGGCGTCGGCCTCGACCAGTTGGTTGCGCTCCCGCCGCACCGCCCCGCGGGTGACCAGCGGCATGGCGTCCTCCCACGGCTTGCGGCTCTGGGCGATCAGCTCCTCGGCGTAGGTCACCGCGTGCTCGAGGCGACCCTCCCGGAACGACAGCCACGAGCTGAGGGCGTGCGACAGCACGTTGCCCGTCGCATCGGACGGGGCCTCGGCCCGATGGTGGCGGGCCTCGTCGAGCTGGTCGAGCGCGGCGTAGATGCCGACCAGGAGGTGGTGGGCGCGCATGCGCAGCTCGGCATCGGCGGGGCCGCCGCCCGTCTCGAGCAACAGCACGCGGTGGCCGTCGACCAGCGCGGCCTCGAACCTCCCGTAGCCGGCGTTGGCGTACCCCGAGATCAGGGCGCGTAGAGCGCTCATGAGCTGGTCGTCGCTGCCCTCGAGGCGCCAGCGGGCCCGTTCGAGCCACAGGACGACCTCCTCGCGCATGCCGACCATCGCGCACAGCTCGCACACCTGCAGCAGCTGGTAGACGTCACCCGTGAGGGCCCGGTCGGGGAGCGCCGCCAGCCAGCTGCGCAGCTCGTCGACGTTGCCGGCGGCAGCGACGCGCTCGCCGTGGGACAGCAGCAGGCGGATCGCGTGGTCGGACTCGCCGGCGCCGACGAAGTGCGAGATCGCCGGCCCGATGTCGCCGCGGCTCTCGAGCTCCTGGGCCGCGGCGAGGTGGGCCGCCACCTCGCGGTCGGGGTCGAGTAGCCGCAGGCGATGGCGCAGGAACTCCTGGAACAGCGGCCGGTAGCGGAACGACGTCCGCTGCTCGTCCATCGCCTCGACGAACATGCCGGAGCGCTCCAGCTTGTCGAGCGTGGCCGCCCCGCCGGTGACGCCGGAGACGACGTCGGCGAGCGGACCGTCCATGACGTCGAGCACCGAGGTGGCCAGCATGAACTCGCGCACCTCGGGCGGTTGCGGGTCGAACACCTCGGCCGCCAGCAGCTCGGCGACGTAGCGGCTGCTGCCGGTCAGGTGGTGGACGTGCGCGCCGGTGTCGACGTGGCGCAGGAGGGCGAGGCCGGCGAGGGTGACGCCGCCGATCCAGCCCTCGGTCCGCTCGTAGAGGGCGTCGACATGGTCGGCGCCCAGGTCGAGGTCGGCGAAGTGGGTGAAGAACTCCACCATCTCGTCACGCGTGAAGGCGAGGTCGTCGGCGTGGATCTCGGTCATCTGGCCCCGGGCCCGCAGCAGCCCGGCCCGCAGCGCCGGCGCCGGCTCCGCCCGACCGGACAGGATCACCCGCAGCGAGGCCGGCAGGTCGAGCAGGAACTCGCCGAGCACCTGGCAGGTGTCGGGGTCGGTGAGCACGTCGGCCCGGTCGAGCACGAGCACCGACCGCTCGCGGCCGACCAGTTCGGGGAGGTGCAGCTGGAGGAGCTGCCGGGCGTGCGTGCCGGTGTCGATGTCGACGAGGTCGCCGTTGCGGCGGCCGACCCCCAGCCGGAGCTCGTGGAACACGCGGTCCCAGAAGCGGGTGGGGTCGTTGTCGAGGCGTTCGAGCGACACGTACGCCATCGCCGGCCGGCCGCCCTCGGCGTGCCACCCGCTGATCAGCGTGCTCTTGCCCGACACCGCGGGCGCCCGGAGCAGCGTGACCTTGGCGTCCTCCAGCGCGTGGTCCAGGAGGCGGTGCAGCCGCGGCCGTGGCACGTAGTACCGGGGCAGGCTCGGCACCACTGGTGCGCCGGGCTCCACGAGTCGCCAGTTCGTATCTACCCAATCCCAGCCGGCCACGGTGACACCTCCGCTCGTCGTGCCCACCACGAGTGCCGGCGCCGCCCCGCGGAACGACGATGATCCTGACCTCACAAAACGCTACCGAGTAGTGGCAGCGGTCCGTCGACGCCGGTCGTGCCGCCGCTGGCCAACCGGGGTGACGGACCGCCGCCGCCTACGCATTGCCGCCGAGATTCCGCCGGGCACCATGGGGGATCCACACCGCCGGCCCTCGGAAGCGTCCCCAGCATGGCGAGCCCGGGGGTGAATCCCCGTCACCCTGCCGGGGTGACTTGGACATATGCCCAGGTCATCACAGAAGTCGCAGGTGGCGGGCGTGGGCGACGGCCTCGTCGCGCGAGCCCACACCGAGCTTCCGGTAGACGCTCTTGAGGTGGGTCTTCAGCGTGTTGACCGACATGTGCAGCTCGGCGGCGATGCGCTTGTTGGAGAGGTTGGTGGGCAGGTACCGCAGCACCACCTGCTCACGCGAGCTCAGCGACTCCGAGATGTGGGCGTGGTCGGGCACGTCCTCGTCGGACTGGGCCATGGCCGCCAGCAGGCCGAAGACGTAGGGGTCGTCGCCCGTGGCGGCCAGTTGGCGCAGGAGGCCGTGCAGCGGACCGAGGTCCTCCACGTAGACCTGCACGAAGCGCTCCCGGCGCCCGATGTCGATCGCCCAGCGGAGGGCGTCGCCCGCTGCAGCCGGGTCGCGGGCCAGCAGGGTCCGGGCCTGGAGCAGCCGCATGGAGATGCGGTCGTGGACGGAGCGGGCCCCGCCCTCGTTGGCGGCGACCAGTGCCTGCGCCTGCTCCAGGCGGCCCTCGACGATGGCCGTGCGGATGTCGAGCAGGGCGGTGAGCCGGGTTTCGGGCAGCTCGTGGCGGATGGTGAGGCTGCGCTCGACGTCGCCCTCGCGCAGCCAGAGCGCTGCCTCGGTGGCGTCGAGCAGCTGGCCGATGTAGGCGCCGTGCACCTCGGGACGGGCCGCGGCGAGCGCCTCGAACGCGGCGGTCGAGCGCCCCCGGGCGTAGTGGACCTGGGCCTGCTCGATCGACCCGAACACCGTGGCCCGGGGCCGGTCCCAACGCCGGGCCAGCTCGATGGCCCGGCCCAGGTCCTCCTCGGCCTCGTCGAGCTGGTTGCGCTCCCGCAGGACGCCGGCCCGGGCGATCAGCACGGTGGCCCACTGCCAGGGCCAGTCGTTCTCGCCGAGGATGCGGTTGGCGTGCTCGACCGCCCGGTCGAGACGGCCCTCGCGGTAGCAGAGCCAGGCGCTGTAGGAGTCGGTGGGCACCTCGCCGCGGGTCTCGTTGGGGGCGGCGGCCCGATGACGGCGGGCGGCCTCGAACTCGTCGAGGCTCGCACAGGCGGCAGCGATGAGGTGGTGGGCGCGGGCACGCAACCAGTCCTGCTCGTGGCCTTGCAGCGCCGACGCCTTGGCCAGCACGCGGTGGCCCTGGCTGGTCGCCCCCTCCAGGTCGCCCAGCTGGGCCTGGGCGTAGCCGACGAACAGGGCGTGGCGGGCCACCAGCTCGGCGTCGTCGGACTCGTCGAGCCGCAGGCGGGCCCGCTCCAGCCACATGCCGGCCTCGTCGCGCAGGCCCGGGATCAGGCACAGCCGCCCGATCTCCAGCATCCGGCGGACGTCGCCGGTGAGCGCGTGGTCCGGGAGGACGGTGAGCCACGACCGCAGCACCTCCACCTCGCCGTCGGCGGCGTACCGCTGCCCGTGCTGCAGCACCAGCCGCACGCCGTCGCCCTCCTGCCCGCCGGCGACGTAGTGGTCGATGGCGGCGGTCACGTCGCCGCGCTCCTCCAGCTCGACGGCCGCGGTCCGGTGGGCGGCCCGCTGGCGCTCGGGGTCGAGGACGTGCAGCTCCCGCTGCAGGAACTCCCGGAACAGGGGTGCGTAGCGGAAGCGCGTGCGCTCGTCGTCGACGGCTTCGAGGAACATGCCGGCGCGCTCCAGGCTCTCGAGCATCGCCCCGCTGCCGGTCCCCTGGGTGACCAGGTCGCACAGCTCGGCGTCGAGCTCCCGCAGCACCGAGGTGACCTCCAGGAAGTCGCGGGTCTCGGGTGGCTGCGGCTCGAGCACCTCGCGGCCGAGCAGGTCGGCCACGTAGCGGTTGCTGCCGGTGAAGCCGCGGATCGCCGCCAGCGGGTCGGCGTGCTGGGCGGCGGCCAGGGCGGCCAGCTTCACGCCGCCGGTCCAGCCCTCGGTGCGCTCGTGCAGGGCCAGGGTCTCGTCGGGGCCGAACGGCACGGTGTCGAAGGTGGCCAGGAACGAGGCGGTCTCCCGGACGTCGAAGGCCAGGTCGGTGGCGGGGATCTCCGCCAGCTGGCCCCGAGCCCGCAGCAGGCCCAGCCGCAGCAGCGGCTCCGACCGGCTGGAGAGGACCACCCGCAGCGGGTCGGGCAGGCCGACGAGGATGTCGCCGATCACCGTGTTGACGTCGGGGCCGGTCACCGCCTCCAGGCCGTCGAGCATCACGACGGTTCGGCCGAGCCCGGTCAGCTCGGGGAGCAGCATGTCGAGGAAGCGCCGGGCGTCGCTGGTGGCGGCCAGCTCCGAGAGGGCCGAGGCGCCGAAGCCGGGGTGGACGTGCTGGAGCCCGCCGACGAGCTTGCTGCAGAAGCGGGTGAGCTCGTTGTCGTAGGAGTCGAGGGCCACGTAGGCGAGCGGCGGCGCCGCCTCGGTGGCGCTCCACCCGGCGACGAGGGTGGTCTTGCCCGACACCGCCGGCGCCACCATCGCCACCACCCTGGACCGGGCGATGGCTTCGGTCAGGCGCTGCTCGAGCCGGGGGCGGGCGATGTAGCGCTCGGGCAGGGCGGGCAGCTCCGGGCCGACCGGGGTGACCACTCGCCAGCTGCTCTCGATCGCGTTCACCGTGGCCATCGATCCTCTCCCCGATACTCTGCCGATCACGATCGCACCGTTGTTCGTTCACACCGGCGGGTGGAACGGAGCTGGGAGCGACCTATCGATGCATCACGGTGGCGAGCAACAGGGTGAGTCTCAATCACCTCCATCGGGTGACCCTGGTGAGCTGCTCCTGAAGCGGCCTGACGTGGTGGAACACCTGCGTGCGGCCACCACCCGGCCGCTCACCCTGGTTCGGGCGCCGGCGGGCTACGGCAAGACCGAGGCGCTGCGCCAGTTCGCCGACACCGCCGGCCTGCCCACGGTGTGGGCCTCACCTCACCCCGCCGACTTCTGGGGTGAGATCGCCCGGGCCCTCCAGGGTGAGGCGGGACCGGACGACCACCTGGTGGCCGACCGGCTGTGCGACCTGGCGGCGGCCCTCCCCGACACCACGGTCATGGTGCTCGACGGACTCGACGGGGTCCTCGACCCGACCCTCGCCCGCCAGCTCGCCCGGTTCGTGGAGCTGCTACCACCCACCCTGCGCCTCGTCGTTGCCACCCAGCGCGACCTGCACCTTCCCACAGGAAGGTGGCGGACCCAGGGCCGCGTCGCCGAGCTCGACGCCGACGACCTGCGCTTCGGGCCCGACGACACCGCCCGGCTGCTCAACGAGCTGGGCGTCCCCGACGTGCGCGACGAGGTCGTCGCCGCCCTCACCGACCGGGCCGAGGGCTGGCCCGCGGGCGTCCAGCTCCTGGCCACCTCACCCGCCGGCTGCGACCTCGACGGTGACGCGGCCCGCGACCTCACCCACCGCACGCTGGGCGCCCAGTCGCCCGAGATGAAGGACTTCCTGCTCACCACGTCCGTGCTGGGCCGGTTCTCGGCCGACCTGTGCCGGGTGGTGACCGGTCGTCCCGACGCCGGCCGGATGCTGCGCGAAGCCGACGAGGCCGGCCTGTCCGTGGTTTCCCTCGACGACGACCGCGCCTGGTTCCGCTACCGGCGCCTCTTCGCCGAGCTGCTGCGGGCCGAGCTCGACCGCCGGCACCCCGGCACGGCCCGGTCGCTGCGCCGCAGCGCGGCCGGGTGGTTCGCGGCCCGGCACGACTCCCGGGGCGCCGTGCACCAGCTGGCCGGAAACGCGGACGACCTGGGCGAGGCGTTCGCGCTGGTCGCCGACGACCCCTACGACGCCGGGTGGGGTCACCTCGTCGGCACCGACTGGAGCACGGTGTTCCCCGCCGCCTGGGTGGAGGAGTCGCCGGAGCGGATGCTGCACTTCGCCGCCCTGGTGGGTCGCAGCGGCCGGTTCGACCACGCCACCGAGTGGCTCACCCGGGCCGAGGAGGCGCTCGCCGGGGCGCCCGACGACCACCCCACCCGGGGCCTGCTGCTGTCGGCCCAGGCCCTGTGGAACGGGGTGACCCTGCACGCCCGACGCGCCGAGGAGCTGGGCGCACAGGCGCTCGAGCTGCCCCTGCCGCCCGAGGCCACGGCCTTCCACGAGCGGGTGCGGGTGGTCATGATCACCACCCGGATGCTGCTCGACGACGTCGACGGCGCCGCCGCCCTCACCGACGAGCTCGACGTGCCGCGCTCGTCGGAGATCATGCGCAGCCTGATGGCACCGGCCTTCCGGGCCCGCCAGGCGCTGCGCCGGGGGCAGCTCCGCACCGCCGAGGACCAGGCCCGCCGCGTGCTGCGGACCGCCGAGGCGATGGGCATCCCCGACCACCCCGGCATGCGTGACGCCCAGGTGACCCTGGCCGGCGTGCTGACCGAGCGCGGCGAGTTCGACGAGGCGGAGCGCCTCGTGGGCCGGGCCGCCGAGATGGCCGACAGCCTGGGCTGGCCCGCCCTGGCCGCCCTCTACCGTGCCGAGCTCGCGCAGATCCGGGCCGCCCGCTGGGACCCGTGCACGGGCGTCGGGATGCTCGCCGAGATCCGGCGCAGCCTGCGGGATCACCCCGTCGGCCCGGAGCTCTACGCCACCCTCGACCGGCACGAGGCGCGGCTCCGCCTGGCCGACGGCGACGTCGACGGGGCCGCGGCTCACCTCCGCGGCGTGCTGCCCGGCATCCAGCGCGACCTGCTGGCGCTGCGGCTGGCACTGACCCGCGACGACCGCGCCACGGCGACCACCCTGCTCGCCGAGCTGGAGCCGGCGAACCCCCGCGACCGCCTGGTCCGCGACCTGTGCGCCGCCCGCCTGGCCGCGGCCCGCGGCGACGGAGCCGAGCGCGACCGGCACCTGCTTCTGGCTGCTCAAGTCGGCAGCACCGAGGGCTTCGGCGCCACCTTCCTGTCCGAAGCCGGCCAGCTGCTGCCGGCGCTGCGCCGCCTGACCGTCCGCCACCACGAGCTGCACCGGCTGGTGGCCCGGGTCGACGCCGTGGCCGCCCGGCGGGGCCGGCCGAGCCGCACCCGGCTGTCGGAACGGGAGATCGCCGTGCTGCGCTACCTGCCCAGCGGTATGACCCACCACGAGATCGCCGGCGAGCTGGGCGTCTCCGCCAACACGGTCAAGAGCCACGTGCGGTCGCTGTATCGCAAGCTGGGCGTGCAGTCGCGGCCCGACGCCGTGACCGCGGCCCGCCGCACGGCGCTGTTGTAGCGACGTCCGCACGATCACCCTCTGCGAGTGACGCCCTCTCACCCGTCGTGCCCCCACACTGATCTCAGCGCAGAGGGCTCGGCGTCGGGCCCCAACCCTCCCCCCAGCTCCGACGCCGAGCCCTCCCTCCCTCTTCTGCCACCGTCGGTGATGCGACCTGCCTGACGGAAGGGGCCGATAGCTACGCTTGGTGGCTGATGCACCACGAGATGCTGCTCGTGCGGCGTCAGCGAGTGGTCGACCTGATCCGCCGGGCCACGGCGAGCACGCTGACGATCGTCCAGGCGCCCTTCGGCTACGGCAAGACCGTGGCCGTCGAGCAGTTCGCGGCGACGGGCGAGTGCCGGGTCACCTGGGTCGACGGCCACCACCTCACGGCCGGCGGGCTCCCCCGAGCCGACCGCATCGGCTCACCCGACGAGACCACCGTCGTCGTGATCGAGGACATGCAGCTGGTCGACGACCCGGCGGCGCTGGAGGCGCTGGGGCACCTGGTGGAGGCGGTGCCGCGCCACGTGCGGCTGCTGGTCACCACCCGCCGCCGGCTCGACCTGCCCATCGCGCGCTGGCGGGCGCAGGGCCTGCTGGCGGAGATCGGGCCGGACGACCTGCGCTTCCGGCCCGACGAGGTGGCGGCGGCGTTCGCCCACGACCCGCTCTCCCCTGCCGACCGGGCCGAGCTGCACGACCTGGCCGAGCGCTCCGAGGGCTGGGCGGCGGGGCTCCGGCTCCTGACCGCCACCCCGGCCACCGGGTCCGTCGCCACGCCGGCCGGCCGGGCGCTGCTCGACGAGCTCCTGGCCGACCAGCCCGACGACGTCCGCGAGTTCCTGACCACCACGTCGGTGCTGGCCCGCTTCACCGCCGACCTGTGCCGCGTCGTCACCGGGTCGGCCGACGCCGGGCGGCTGCTCGACCGGGTGCGCCGGGCCAACCTGTTCCTGCTGCCGCTCGACGACGAGGAGGTGTGGTTCCGCTACCAGCCCCTGTTCGCCGAGCTGCTGCGGGCCCGGCTGCGGGAGCGGGGCGGGGCCGAGGTGCGCACCCTGCACCACCGGGCCGCCGGCTGGTTCCTCGACCAGGACAGACCCGACGCCGTCGGCCACCTCGTCGCCGCCGGCGACGGTGAGCACGCCCTCGACCTGCTGGCGGCCGACGTCCAGTTCATGACCACCAGCGACGGCATCGGCCGCGGGGTCGACTGGAGCGCGGTGTTCCCGCCGGGTTGGATCGCCGAGACGCCCACCCGCATGGTCTACGTCGCCGCGGTGCTCACCCGCACCGGCTGGATCGACCACGCGGCCGACTGGATGGACCGGGCCGACCGCGCCCTGCGGCACGCACCCCGCGACGACCCGGCGCGCGGCCTGCTGGCGGCCGCTCGCTCGATCTGGCACTCGTTCGACGACGACCCCGTGCGGACGATCGAGGTCGGCAACGAAGCGCTGGCCCGGCTCGGCGACGCCAACCCGCCCCTGCGTCGTCGGCTGGTGGCCAACCTGGCGATCAACCACGTGCAGCTCGACCAGCACGACGAGGCCGAGGCCTACTGCGCGCTCCTCGACGACACCCGCTCGTCGGAGCTGATCCGGGGGCTGCTCGTGCCGGCGCTGCGGGCGCGGAGCGCCGAGCGCCAGGGTGCGCTCCTCCGGGCCGAGAGCCTGGCCCGGCAGTCCCTCGGTACGGGCGAGGCGCTCGGGGTGCCCTTCCACGCCGCCGGAAACGAGGCGCGGGTGGCACTGGCGCGGGTGCTGGTCGAGCAGGGTGCGTTCGGCGAGGCCGAGGCGCTGCTGCTGGCGACCGTCGACGGGTACGGGGAGCGCGGCTGGCTGACCGGGGTGGTGGTCGCCCGGGTGGAGCTGGCCCGGGTGCGGGCGGCCCGGGGTGGTCCCGCCGCAGGACTCGCCGTCGTCGAGGAGCTGCGGCGGAGAGACGGGGAACAGCCGGTGCCCAAGTCGGTGCGACCGGTGCTCGACGTGCTGGAAGCGCAGCTGCGGATCGAGGTGGGCGACGTCAACGGCGCCTCGCCGTTGATCGACGGGCTGCGTCCCGGGATCGACCGGCAGCTGCTCGACGTCACCCGGGCGCTGGCCCAGCGGGACCTGCGGGCGGCGACCGACCTGCTCGACGCCGTCCCCGTGCCGGACCTGCGCACCCGGCTGGTCACCGACCTGCGGGCGGCCCGGATCGCCGGGCTGCGCGCCGACCACGACGTCCGCGACCGGCGGCTGCTCGACGCCGCCAGCGCCGGGGCCCGCGAGGGGTTCTGCCACGTGTTCGTCGAAGAGGCCCCCGAGCTGCTGCCCGTCCTGCGCAGCCTGGCCGAGACCCGCCGGCAGCTGCTGCCGCTGGTCGTCTCCCTGGACGGCCTGCAGCGGCACCTGTCGTTGGCCGGCGGGACCGACCTGACACTGAGCCGCCGCGAGCTGAGCGTGCTCCGCTACCTGCCCAGCGACCTGACCAACCCCGAGATCGCCACCCAGCTCGACATCACCACCAACACCCTGAAGACCCACGTCCGCTCGCTGTACCGCAAGCTCGGCGTCGGCTCCCGCGCCGCCGCCGTCCGCGCCGCCCGAGCGTCCGGCGTGCTCTGACCGTCGGGTGGCGGTGACCGAGTTGGCGAGAGGTTCGCCTCGGCGTCGGGCGGTGGTCACGGAGCGGCCAGGGAGGCGCCACCGGCGCGTGGTCCCCTCCGGGTGTGGGATTCCGCAGGTTCCTGCGCGTGCGCCTGCTCACCGCCTACGGCCTGGGAGCGCTGCTCGTGTCGGTCCCCATCGACACGCTGGCCCCCGGCAGCGCGCCCGACCTCGCCCGCGAGCGGGCGCTGGCGGTGGTCGTCGCCGGCGACGGCGTGGGCTTCGTGCTCGACCGCACCGGCGACCTGGTGCGGGTGGCGGGCGACGGGTCGGTCAGCCGGGCCGCCTCGCTCCCCCGGTACTCGACGCCGTTCGGCACCTCGGTGGCCGGGCGGGTGGTGTTCGGCGGCATCCGCTGCGACGGGTCGGGGTGCGAGCACCGGATCGCCGAGGTCACCGTGCTCGACGGCCGGGGCCGCCACGAGCGGACGGTCACGTTGCGGCAGTCGTCGGGGTGGCCGTCCGGGCTCGACGGCGCCGCGCTCGTCGGCGCCGAGGGCGACACGCTGTGGGTCAACGCCGACGGGCTGCTCACCCAGGTCGACGTCGTGCGGGGGCGGATCCTCGACGAGGTGCCATGGACCGGCGGCGAGCCGTGCCTGGTCGACGGCGACCTCTACGACCTGACCGCCGACGCCACGGCCGCGCCGCACGGCAACGGGTCGCCCACGTCGACCACGTTCTCGTTGCGGCTGCTGCGGTGGGACGGCTCGGCGTGGGCGCCCGTCGAGGGCGGCGACACGTCGATGCCCTACGGGCGCAACGCCCACTGCGCCCCGGGCGGCTACGAGACCCGTGGGGGTGACTCCACCGTGGCCCGGTGGTCGCCGGGTGAGGGTGGCTGGCAGTCGGTGGGTGCCGGGCGGCCGGCGTCGCTCGCCTGGGCCACGACCAGCACCGGCAGCCGCTACTCGGTGGGCGACGACGGGTCGCTGCTGGTGGCCGGCGGCGACGGGCCGCACGCCACGGGCCTGGTCGTTCCCGGCGTCGAGGTCGGCCGCATGCCGACCGCCCTCCAGATCGACGACTCCGGCGGGTCACTGTTCTGGTGCGCCACCAGCTACCGGGAAGGCGGTGGCGTCACGTCCTGCGCGGTGGAGCTCGTGCCGGCGGCCCGAGCCGCGACCGGGGCCGCGGCGGTCGCCCCGGCCCCGATGGCGTCGCCACCGCAGGGCGTGCACCACTACAACCTCTGCTCGGCCGCCTGCGGCGACGGGGTGCGGGCGCACAGCCGTGACGTCGTGGCCTGGTTCGTCGAACACGAGCGGCCCGAGGCGCTGTCGCTCAACGAGGCCTGCTACGACGACGTCGCCCACCTCACGGGCCGGCTGCCCGGGTATCGGGCCGCGGCCGGTTACGTCGCCCTGGGCACCACCACCAACTGCTCGGGGGCCGTGAAGCAGTTCGGCAACGTGGTGATGGTCGACGCCGGCCTGGAGCCGCGGCTGGCCACGTGGGACGAGTTCACCGCCCAGACCGCCGTGCCCTGCGACCGCCGCCATCACGAGTGCCGGGGCATGGCGTGCGCGGTCGGCGGGCTGGGCGAGCAGCGGCGGGTGTACTGCAGCACCCACCTCGAGTCGCCGCGCCGCGGGCCGACCGTGGCCACCCGGCAGGTGGTGGAGTACATGGGGCGGGCCGTCGAGCGCTACGGGGCCGACGTCGACAAGGTGCTGGCCGGCGACTTCAACCTGGGGCGGGCGGCGTCCGAGGAGCTGCTCGCGGAGCAGGGCTACCGGTCGCTCACCACCCGGCCGACGAGCAGCGCCCACCGCCCGCCGGCCTCGGACCAGATCGACGCGATCTACCACGTCTCCTCGGGTGCCCGGCAGGCCACCGACGCCACGTACTGCGACATGCAGGCCAGCGACCACTGCTACGTGACCGCCTCCGACTTGTGATCACGGAGGCTCAAGGCACCTGCCCCACGGCGTTCACCGGCGGCCCACGTGCCGGAAATGCGCCACCCGGACATTGCGTCCATGGCCGTCTCCCCACCCACAGATACAGAGCTCGACGCCCTGGCGAAGACCTACTGGGCACTGCTCGGCATCGACATCTCCGTCCTCCCCGTCGACGACCCGGCAGCGGTCGTCGACCAGACCCGCTGCCTGTCCAGCGCCCGCAGCACGCTGCGCGGCGAAGTCGACATCACCGAGTTCGCCGGTCTCGACGCGCAGGCCGACGTCGCCGTGCTCTACCCCGCACCGTTCGCCGAGTGGACGGAGCTGGACCGATGACCGACACCGTCCCCAGCGTCGAGACCGATGCCCCCGTCGACCAGCCGCCGCCGCAGGACACCGTCGTCGGCCGGCGCTGGCTGCTCGAGCGGGCGGCGTGGATCAGCACGGCCGCGTCGGCCGGCACCCTGCTGGCGCCGCGCCCCGTGTCCGCCGCCGACCGGACCGCGGCGAGCTACCGGCAGCCGGCCGCCGACACCGTCCGCCAGGAGGCCCTCGACGATCCCACCGAGCTCACCATCGCCGAGGCGCTCGCCGCCTTCGAGCGCCGGCGGCTCACGCCCACCGACCTGATGGAGGCCTACCTCGACCGGCTCGACCGCTTCGAGTCGATCTACCTGGCCTTCAACGACCGGCCGTCGCGGGAGTCGCTGCTCGCCGCGGCCGGCGCCCTCGGACGACGACCCGGCCGGGGCGCCCTGCTGTGGGGCACGGCCATGGCTCCGAAGGACAACTACTACACCGCCGACCTGCTCACGACCGGCAACAGCCCGATCTTCGCCGACTTCCAGCCCGCCTACGACTCGACGTGCGTGGCCCGGCTGCGGGCCGCGGACGGCCTGGTGATCGGCAAGGCGCAGATGGGGCCGCTGGCGTCGGGTCGTGCCCTGCTGCCCGGCACCAACATCCCCACCACCCGCAACGCCTGGAGCCCCGACGACATCCGGTTGAGCCCGAGCGGCTCGTCGGGTGGCACGGCCACGGCGGTCGCCGCCCGGCTGGCGACGTCGGGGATCGGCACGCAGACCGGCGGCTCGATCACCAGCCCCGGCCTGGCCCAGGGCCTCACCGCCTTCAAGCCGACGTTCGGCCGGACGTCGCTCTACGGCGTCATCCCGCTCACCTACACCCGTGACCACACGGGGCCGCTGGCTCGTGACGCCAAGGACGCGGCCATCATGCTGCAGGCGCTGGCGGGCGCCGACCCTCATGACCCCCGTACCGTCGGGCTGCCGCCGGTGCCCGACTACGTGACCGCGGCGACACCGGTCACCCGGCGCCGTCGACTCGAGCTGCGTTGGCGCACGAAGGTCGGGGTCCTGCCGGGGTGGTCGACGCCCTCGGACCCGGAGCAGGCCGCGCTGCGGGCCGCCCTGGTCGACGAGCTGGCGTCGATCCCGGGCTGCTCGGTGGCGGACGTGACGCTGCCGGACGACTGGGAGGTCCTGCAGCTCCTGTCGTCGACCACGGGCGAGGGCACCAACGCCTTCCTGCCCTACCTGCGGGAGGATGTGGCGCAGTTCGCCACCCGGCTCACCGGCTTCCTCGGCGGCACCCTGCGCAGCGCCACCACCTACCTGAAGGCGATGCAGATCCGCTACGTGGCGTTCAAGCGGGCGCAGGAGCAGCTGTTCACGCAGTGCGACCTGGTGCTGGTGCCCAACGTCGGCGACTTCGACTCGATCGGGCACCCGGTGTGCTCCTTCCCGATCGGCTTCGGCACCGACGCGACCACCGGGCTCACCGTGCCCCGGGGCGCGGTGCTGGGCGGGCCGCCGTTCGCGGAGCAGCGGATCCTGTCGGTGATCGCCACCTACCAGGCGCTCACCGATTGGCACCAGCGCCGTCCTCCCGACCCGACGGTCACGGCCGCGGCCGGGGCGCCGGCCCGCACCCTGGCCGCTCCGTTCACCGTCGACGCCGACGCGCAGCCACCCGACGAGTCGTGATCTCGTGACCTCGTGAGCCCCTGACGACCCGGCGGGCGGAAGTCCGCCGGGTCAGCTCCGGCTGTACTGCACCGGGGCGCGGCCGCGGCCGGAGTAGTCCGACATCGGGCCGAGCTTCTCGACGGCGCCGGACTCCACCAGCTCGTCGACGGCCTTGCGCACCGTCGCCTGACTGCCGCCGACGCCGCTCATGACGTCGGTCAGCACGAACGTCCCCTTGAGGCCGAGAACGTAGGACTTGATGGTCTCCACCGGCACGGCCTTGGCCCGCTGGCGATCCCCCGTGCCCGCGCTGCGGCCCCGCGGCGCGGGGACGTCGAACCCGGCCTCCCGGAGGACCTCGTCGGGCACCTTCAGCTCGCGGAACGCGGAGAGCGGGACGGGGACCGACTGGGCCTCGGCCCAGTACTTGGCGTGCTCGACGAAGCCCTTGCGGATCGGCTCCTCGTCGATGCTGGCCAGCCGCTCCAGCTCGGCCAGCGCCTTGAGCTTGTCGACGGGGTCGCTGGCGTCGAGCACGGCCTGGGTCTGCCTCTGGATCTCCTTGTCATCCCTCAACTGCCCGGGATCCTGGAGAAAGAGCAGATACTGGCGCACAGCGCCTTCAGATGTGTCCGTGGCGGCGGTCATATTCCAAACATATCGCATTAGCTGCTGCCGATGATGAACACTTCAACTTACGCAATAGCTATTTATGAGATGAAGAACTCACCGTTGGCTGGCACTCCGCTCTCCACATGACCATTGGCCTGGTAACTGTCGAAGCGGAATGGCAGTCCGGCTGCAAATAAGGTGCCGGGAAGGTCCATGACTGCCCGAAGGCACCGTCCACAGATCATGTCCCGGGCTCCGGTGGAGATCGGTGTCGTGACCTCGATGGGAGCCATGAGATCCATGACAAGGTTCGGATCTCCACCGACCAGCCGTGTTCGGTCAGAGACGTCAGGAGCGCCGTGGTCCTGGCCGTACAGCCGCGGTCGAAGGGCCATTGGTGCTGCGTCACCATGGTGACGATCGATCCGGAGAAGACGTCTGCGCCCTCGGGCATGACGCCAGCATGGCGGGTCCGGTCCTGACGCGAATCGACCAGGGCGGGTGCCCTGGTCGAAACGGGTGGGCCGTAAGGGATTCGAACCCCTGACCCCCTGCGCGTCATGCAGGTGCTCTAGCCAACTGAGCTAACGGCCCGGA
This sequence comes from Acidimicrobiales bacterium, assembly GCA_035316325.1. Taxonomy (NCBI): domain Bacteria; kingdom Bacillati; phylum Actinomycetota; class Acidimicrobiia; order Acidimicrobiales; species Acidimicrobiales bacterium. The sequence goes on along the minus strand of DATHJB010000212.1, from coordinate 25,124 downwards.
CGAGTCGGTCACCTTAGCAGCCGGTGCCACAAGCCTCGTACCCGCGTGTGCCGGGGCGGTGCGAGGGGTAGCCTGTGCTCTTCTCCGACCACCACCCACGCCCGAGGACGCACGCTGAGCGACCACACGCCCGACCCTGTGCCGGCTGAATTGGCACCTTTCCTCGCCAAAGCCTGGGGCCATCTCGAAGCTGCCACCGACGGGCTGCAGCCGGACGAAGCCATAGCGCACCTTGAGACGACCCTGGCGCGCACGGAGATCGAGGCCTCCCGCCTCGGCATCCGCATCGATCCCGGCCAGCTCAGCCCCGACGGGCTCAACGTCGGCGACCCCGACGACGGCCCGGTCGTCGTCATCCATCGCCTCGTCGAGGGCGACGAGTAGCCCCGTAGCCAGTAGCTAGAGGTTGCCGCGGGCCTCCTGGGCTCGTTCGATGGCTTGGAAGAGGGCCTTGAAGTTGCCCTCGCCGAAGCCCTTGGCGCCCTCGCGTTGGATGATCTCGAAGAAGACCGTCGGGCGGTCGCAGACGGTCTCGGTAAATATCTGCAGCAGGTAGCCGTCCTGGTCGCGGTCGACGAGGATGCCCAGCTCCGCCAGCGCCGACCACGGGAGCTCCACCTCCGCCATCCGGGCCCGGGCCTCGTCGTAGTACTCCGGCGGCACCTGCAGGAAGCGCACGCCCCGCGCCCGCAGGGAGCGCACCGCCTGCACGATGTCGGGCGTCCGCAGCGCCACGTGCTGCACCCCGGGCGACCGGTAGTAGTCGAGGTACTCCTCGATCTGCGACTTGCGGCGCCCGTCGGCGGGCTCGTTGATGGGCAGCACCACCTTGTCGTGGTCCCACACCACCGTCGACATCAGCGCCGAGTACTCCGTGGAGATCTGGTCGTCGCTGAAGTGGGTCAGCTGCTCGAAGCCGAGCACCCGTTCGTAGTACCCGACCCACTCGTCGAGCTTCCCCCGCTCGACGTTGCCGACCACGTGGTCGACCCGCTCGAGCCCCACGGCCGGGCCGACCCCCGGCTCCAGCGGCGAGGCGACGAACTGCGGTGCGAACACACCGTGGAACGCCGAGCGGTCGAGGAACGTGTGGACCGTCTCGCCGTACGTCCGGATGGCGGCGTGGTGGATGACACCGTCCGCGTCCTCGTCGACCGCCGGCGGTCGCTCCGACCGGGCGCCCCGGCGCAGCGCGGCCTCGTAGGCGGCGCCGGCGTCCGCCACGACGAACGCCACGTCGCGCACGCCGTCGCCGTGCTGGCGGACGTGCTCGGCGATCGGCGACTCGGGCCCGAGCGCTCCCGTGACCAGGAAGTGGACGCGCCCCTGCCGCAGCAGGTGCGACACCCGGTCCGCTCTCCCGGTCTCGGGCCCGGCGTAGCCGACGGGTTCGAACCCGAACGCCGACACCAGGAAGCCGGCGAACGCCCGGGCGTTCCCGACCCACCACTCCATGTGGTCGATCCCGCCCAGTTCGGGCGGGGCCGGCACCGGCGCGGCGGTTTCGTGTTGGGTGGCCACCATCACGGGCTCCCTTCGAGGGTGACGCATATCTGACCAGTCAGAGAACAGCCAGACGGGCATGACGTCAAACGTTCAATCAATGAGTGAACAATGTGGTCAGCCTTCGCCCACCCATGCTAGACACCTTGCTCATGATGCCCATGGGGATCGATGAGCTGGACGCTCGCCTGATACGGGCTCTGTGCGACACGCCACGGGCGGGGGTCATGGAGCTGGCACGTCAGCTCAGCGTGGCGCGGGGCACGGTACAGGCACGCCTCGACAAGCTCCAACAGCGCGGCATCATCAGCGGTTTCGACCCTGACCTGGACATTCGTCGCATGGGCTACGAGGTGCTGGCCTTCGTGAGCCTGGAGATCGCCCAGGGTCGGCTCGACGACGTGTGCGAGCACCTGCGCGAGATCCCCGAGGTGCTGGAGATCCACTCGGTCACCGGGCCGGGCGACCTGCACTGCCGGGTGGTGGCCCGCACCAACGACCACCTGCAGTCGGTGATCGGGCGGATCCTCGAGGTGAAGGGCATCGGCCGCAGCACCACCCAGATCGCCATGACCGAGCAGCTGCGCCTGCGGGTGCTCCCCCTCGTGGAGCTGGCGATCACCGACGGCGCCGGCTGACACCCACCGAAACTTCGACACAGGTGGCGCCATAGCCACCAGTTCTGTCGAGATTTCGATCAGTCCGGAGCGAAGCCCTGGCGGAGGGTGTTCTCGGTGACCACCCGGGGGTCCGAGAACTGGAGCAGGTAGTCGGGGCCGCCGGCCTTGGAGCCGACGCCGGACATGCCGTAGCCGCCGAACGGCTGGCGCCCGACGACTGCCCCGGTGATCGCCCGGTTGACGTAGACGTTGCCGGCCCGCAGGTCGGCGGCGGCCCGGCGGATCGCCCCGGGTGAGCGGGAGAAGATCCCGGCCGTGAGGGCGTAGTCGGTGTCGTTCGCCAGGGCGAAGGCCTCGTCGAGGTCGCGGGCCCGCAGCACGGTGAGCACCGGTCCGAACAGCTCCTGCCGGGCGATCGGCGCCTGCGGGTCGGCCACCTCGACGATCGTCGGGCCGACGAACCACCCGTCGGGCGGCACGTCGTCCCGCCGGAACCGCACCTGGCCCGCCGCCGACGCCCGGGCCACCCAGCCCGACAGCCGCTCGTGCGACTCGGCGTCGATCACCGGCCCCACCTGCACCTCCGGCCGCCGGGGATGGCCCACCACCAGCTCCTGCGTGCAGCCGACCAGACGGTCGACCACCTGGTCGTACACGGCGTCGAGCACGATCAGCCGGCTGGCCGCCGAGCACTTCTGCCCGGCGAAGCCGAACGCCGAGGTGGCGATGGCCGGCACCGCCTGGTCGAGGTCGGCGTCGGCGTCGACGATCAGCGGGTTCTTGCCGCCCATCTCGGCGACGACCCGCTTGACGTGCCGCTGCCCCTCCCGCACCTCCGCAGCCTGCTGGTTGATGGCCAGCCCCACGGCCTTGGAGCCGGTGAAGGCGATCATCGCCACGTCGGGATGGCCGACCAGCGCGGCGCCCACGTCCTCGCCCGGGCCCGGCAGGAACTGGACGACACCCCGGGGCGCGCCCCCCGCGATCAGCGCGTCCACCAGGCAGCGGGCGATCAGCGGCGTCTGCTCGGCGGGCTTGAGGATCACCGGGTTGCCGGCCACCAGCGCCGCGGTGGTCATGCCGGTCGGGATCGCCAGCGGGAAGTTCCACGGGGCGATCACCACCACCACGCCCTTGCCCTGGTACGTCAGCCGGTTGGTCTCCCCCGGCGGCGACTGCACCAGCCGCGCCGACAGCGAGTCGAGCCGCAGCACCTCCCGCCCGTAGTACTCGCAGAAGTCGATGGCCTCGCACACGTCGGCGTCGGCCTGGTCCCACGGCTTGCCGGCCTCGAAGCACTGGAGCACTGCCAGGTCGGGCCGCCGCGCCCGCAGCCACTCGGCGGCCCGGAACAGCACCGCCGCCCGCTCGACCACCGGGGTCCGCCGCCACGACTCGGCCACCCGCGACGCCGCGTCCACCGCCGCCGACGCCTCGGCCGCGCCACACGACGTCGACGTGGCCACCACCAGCGACGGCTGCGACGGGTCGACCGACGGGATGGTCCGCCCCGTCCGCACCTCCTCGCCGTCGAGCAGGGCCGTCACCTCGGCGCCGAGCCCGAGCCCACTCCCACCCCGCGCCACCCGCTCGACGGCCGCGGCGAACTCGGTCCGCACCGACGTCCGCCGCCACTCGGCCACCGGCTCCGGGGCGTAGGGACCGGGGTTGGTCGGGACGGTCGCCGCCCGCCGCACCACCTCGGTGGGCAGCGGCAGGTCCTTCACCTCCGGCGGGTTCAGCAGCTGGGTGAGCTCCCGGCCCTCGGCGAAGCGGTGCCGCACGAAGGAGTCGTTCGACGTGTTCTCCAGCAGCCGCCGCACCAGGTAGGCCATGCCCGGCACCAGCTCGCCCACCGGGGCGTACACCCGCAGCCGCAGGCCCAGGCGGCGGATGGCGGCGTGCATCGGCTCGGCCATCCCGTAGAGCATCTGGATCTCGTAGCCGCCGTCGGGGATGCCCTGGCGCCGGGCGTAGGTGATGGCGTGGGCCAGCGAGCGGAGGTTGTGCGAGGCGAACGCGGCCCGCACCGACCCGTGGTGGTCGAGCAGGAGGCGGGTGCAGCGCTCGTAGTTGGCGTCGGACTCGACCTTGCGCTCGAAGGTCGGCACCGGCCAACCCTCGGCCCGGGCGTGGACGGTCTCGGCGTCCCAGTAGGCGCCCTTCACCAACCGGACGCCGATCGGTCGACCCCCGGCCGCCACCCGCCGGCCCGACCACGTGACCAGCTCGAAGAGGTCGTCGTAGGAGTCGCGCAGGTAGGCCTGCACCACCACACCGGTGTCGACGGAGGCGAACTCGTCCTCCGACAGCAGCTCCCGGAACAACGTCAACGTCAACGCCTTGACGTCGTAGTGCTCCATGTCGAAGTAGACGAATGCGCCCAGCGACTGCGCCAGCCGCAGGATCGGCCGCAGGCGCTCCTTCGCCTCGGCCAGCCCGACCGAAGCCGTGAGCGGGGCCAGGTGGGGCGACAGCGCCGTCGGCTTGATGCTCACGTTCACCCGGGGCAGCGGGCCCAGGTCGTCGGCCTCGAGCACCGGGTGCGACGGCCAGGTCGCCGACGCCGCCGCCAGCGTCGACAGCAGCTCCACCACCCGGGCCGCGTAGCGGTCGGCCTCCGAGGCGACGATCGTCTTCTCGCCCAGGAGGTCGACGGTGAAGGCGCTGCCCTCCTCCCACAGCCGCTGGAGGCCCGACACCGCGGCGGCGGGCCCGTCGCCCACGATGAACTGCCGCGCCATCCGCTCGATGTTGCGCTGCGCCACCCGGGCCTCGACGTGGTGGCCCAGCGGTACCCGGTCGGCGGCGTGGATGCCGGCCCGCAGCGCCGCGGGCACGTCGTCGCCGTCGAGGTACTCCTCGATGTGGCGGGCGACGTCGGCCCGGTCGGTGAGCGCCGGGAACACGTCGACGAAGCGGAACAGCTGGGTCTTGAAGGCCGGGCGGGCCATCGCCCACTCCATCATCCGCTCGCTCCACCACGACATGTGGAACGCCCCCGAACGGGTCCCGTCCCCGAGCGCGGCGATCTCCCTCGCCAACGTGGTGGTGGCCTTGTCGAGGCCGGCGCTCATGGTCCGGAATGTAACGGCGTCGGCGAAGCCGACACCGCATGGGGCGGCGGCGGGGTGGTCGGCGGGGGTGGCTGGAGAGCCCGGGTCGCCGGGGAATCCCTGCTCAGGTAACCCAGTTCGCTGATAGGTGTGTCGCCTCCGTATCTGGCATTATCTGGCGGTGAATCCTCCGTCCGATCCCGATCGGGCTGAGGGATCAGGGCGCCGAGCGCCTAGCCTCACCGGAGCGGCCGGACATGCCGGTGAGGCCAGTACAGGGCCGGCCCCGACAGAAGAGGCAAGCAGAAATGGCAATCGGAACCGTCAAGTTCTTCAACGCCGAGAAGGGCTACGGCTTCATCTCACGTGACGACGGTGACGACGTGTTCGTCCACTTTTCCAACATCACGGGCAGCGGCTACCGCACCCTCGAGGCCGGCCAGCAGGTCGAGTTCGAGGTCGGCCCCGGCCGTAAGGGCGACGAGGCCCAGAACGTCCGTGTGATCTGAGGCGCTACTTGTATTCAACAGCAACAGCAACGTCTGCGGTCGCTCGGCGACCGCTCCATCGGACACTTAGGTAACGGTGGCTCGACGGAGGACGACTTTCGGCAAGCTCCAACGCGACCGCGACAAGCAGGCCAAGCAAAAGGCCAAGATCGAGCGGCGCATAACGCGAGCCGAACAGTCCACAGACGAAGAACCAGAAGAAACGGTCCAGCCGGCCGGGCAACCCGATCAGTCAGCCGTTCTCGCCGCGCTCGCCGACCTGCACGCCGCCTATGACGACGGGCAGCTCAGCCTCGATGACTTCGAGGTGAAGCGCGACGAGTTGCGCAACTCGCTCCAGATCGATTGAGCCCCAAGCGCCAAAGCTGCGCTGGTGAGTGGCAAAGGTGCCGCCCCACCAGCGCACTTTCGCGCGCCCGATGACGCTTTCCGGGTCTACAGCTAGAGCTTCGAGAGGACCGACTCGGCCGAGCTGACCGCGAGGCCGGGTGCCGGCTCCACCAGCAGCTCGGTGACCACGCCGTCGTCGATGATCGCGGCGTAGCGCTGCGAGCGGGAGCCGAGGCCGAAGCCGCTGCCGTCCATCTCCAGGCCCATCTCGGCGGTGAAGTCGCCGTTGCCGTCGGCCAGGAACGTGAGCTGGCCGTCGGTGTCCTGCGAGTCGCCCCAGGCGCCCATCACGAAGGCGTCGTTGACGGCGATGCAGGCGATGGAGTCGACGCCCTTGGCCTTGATGTCGTCGGCCCGCACCAGGAAGCCGGGGAGGTGCTTCTCGGAGCAGGTGGGGGTGAACGCGCCGGGCACGGCGAAGAGCACGACCTTGCCCTTGCCGAGCACCTCGCCGCTCTGGACCGGCTGCGGTCCGTCGGGCGTCATCGTCGTGAGCTTCACGTCGGGGATGCGGTCTCCGACCTTGATGGACATCGGTCCTCCAGAACAGCGGCGGTGGGACGTACGGAAGGGGCGACCGTACCTCACCCGACCGGTTCCGGAAGAGGTGCGGCGGGCAGCCGTACGGTGACCGTGACCACGCCCGGAACGGTCCGGTCCCAGGCCAGATCGCCACCGTGGGCGGCCAGGACCGAGTCGACCACGGTGAGGCCCACGCCGTTGCTCGGCACGCCGCTCGTCGCGGCCTCCGGCCTGTCCTCGTCGGCCACGGGGACCGAGTTCTCGATCTCCAGGATCGACCAGTCGCCGAGGGCCCGGGTGCGCATCTCCACCCAGCCGCCCTCGCCGCGGTTGTGGCGCACCGCGTTGGACAGCAGGTTGGCGACGAGCCGCTCCAGCAGCGCCCGGTCGCCCCGCACCGGCGCCGCGTCGAGGTGCAGGTCGACGCGCACCACGCGCCACTCCGGGCCGTTGACGACGTCGCCCAGCACGTCGCCGGCCACCAGGTCGAGCCGCAGGTCGTCGGACTGGAGGTCGCCGCTGCCGCTGCGGGCCAGCACCAGCAGCGCCCCCACGATCCGCTCCGCCCGCTGGGTGGCGACGCGGATCTGCTGCAGGGCGTCGCGCTCCTGCGTCGACGGCGCGTCCCGCAGCAGCAGGTCGGTCTCGCTGGAGATGATCGACAGCGGCGTGCGGATCTCGTGGGACACCTGCGTCGAGAAGCGCCGCTGCGCCAGGAACGCCCGCTCCAGCCGGTCGAGCATGGCGTCGAACGTGTCGCCCAGCTCGCGGATCTCGTCGTGCGGCCCTTCGAGGCCCACCCGGCCGCTCAGGTCGGTGCCCGACGCCGCCCGGGCGCGGGCCGTCATCGTCCGCAGCGGCCGCATCGCCCGGCCGGCGATCATCCAGCCGGCCAGCGCCGCCACCGCCGCCATCCCCGCCAGGGCGGCCATGCTCCACAGCCGGGCGCGGTCGGCGGCGGCGTCGGCCGAACGACGCTGCACCCGCTGGAACGCCTTGTTGATGGCGCTGTCGAGCCGGCGCTCGGGCCCTTCGCCGGCGGGCGGCGACACCACCGTCTCGGGGTGCGCCCGGATGTACTCGGTGGCGAGCTCCCGGCTGACCCCCAGCTCCACCAGCAGCTCGTCGGTGATCTCACCGGGGCTGCGGTACACCGCCCGCTGGTAGGTGACCGCACCGATCGCCAGGGTCACCGCGCCGGCGGTGAGGAAGCTGGCCGCCAGCAGGAGAGCGATCCTCAGCCGGATCTTCATCCTTCACTCCAATCGGTAGCCGCGCCCGACGACGGTCGCGATGACCGGCGGGTCGCCGAGCTTGCGCCGCAGCGTCAGCATCGTCACGCGGACGGCGTTGCTGAACGGGTCGAGGCGGTCGTCCCACACCCGCTCCATCAGGTCCTCGGCGCTGACCACCTGGCCGGGCTCCCACAGCAGCTCCTCCAGCACCGCGAACTCGCGGTTGGTGAGCTGCAGCGGCACGTCGCCGCGGGCGGCCTGGCGGCTGCCGGGGTCGAGCCACAGGTCGCCCCACGTCAGCTTCGGCGGTCGGGGCCGCAGCGCCCGGCGGCCCAGCGCCCGCAGCCGGGCCACCAGCTCGGCCATGGCGAACGGCTTGGTGAGGTAGTCGTCGGCGCCGAGCAGCAGGCCCTCCACCCGGTCCTCCACCGCCGCGGCGGCGGTCAGCATGAGGATCCGGGCCACGGAACGGTCGGCCACCAGGCGGCGGCACACCACGTCGCCGTGGACGGTGGGGATGTCGCGGTCGAGGACGATCACGTCGTAGGTGACCTCCTGCGCCTTCTCGAGCGCCACCGCACCGTCGGTGACGACGTCGACCGCGAAGGCGTCGCGGCGCAGGCCGCGGGCGATCACGTCGGCCAGCTGCTCGTCGTCCTCTACTACCAGCACACGCACGGCATCGGCTCCGATCCGGAACCTACCGGTGCGTGCGAACAAGACGCCACCGCGTGACCTAATGCCCCGCTTAGGCGGCGATCTGTAAACCGCACCCGCAGAATGCCTCGACCCCTCATAGGCCTTCTCGTGGCGGTCGCCATGCTCGGGCTCTGCGGAGCCGCGTACGCGCTGCAGAGCGAAGCGACCGTCGCGCCACCCTCGACGCCGACCGCCGTCGACCCGGCGCTCGCGTCCGTGCCCGCCAACGACCGGGGCGACCAGCTCGTGGTGCTGTTCGGTGACAGCCTCACCGAGCTGGCGGTCGCCGACGTGCGCACCCGGTTCGTCGCCGACCCCGAACTGCGGCTCTCGGCCCACTACTACGGCGGCACCGAGCTCGACACCGAGGCCTGGACGGAGCTGTACCCCCACGTCGGCGCGGGGTCGGTGGTGCTGCTGTTCCTGGGCATCAACGACGTGTTCGACGGCACCCCGGCCGAGGCCGAGCGCGACGCGGCCACCGCCATCGACGCGGCCAGTGCTGCCGGCGCCCGGCGCGTGGTGGTCGGCACCGTCAACACCGACGGGCGATCGCCGCAGCTGGGCGACGACTGGGCGGCGCGGACCCGGGAGCTGAACCGGTGGCTGCGGGAGGCCGACGCCGACGAGCTCCGCTTCCCGACGCTCGAGGTGGCGCCGTGGGACCTGGTGAGCTCCGGCCACCCCGAGTGGCTCAATCCCGACGGCATCCACCTCACCGTCGCCGGCGCCGCCGCCTACGCCGAGATGATCCACGACGCCGCCCAGGAGCCCGGCTAACGCCCACCAGGGCGACTGGCGGGGCCGCTTCCCGGCACCCGACGCGGCGCGATTAGGGTTCGCCCGCGCATGAGGAAGTCGACAGGGGCGGCGGTGCTCGCGACGCTCGCCGCGGCCGTCCCCATCGTGGTCGCGGGCGTGCGGGGAGCCCTCGACGGCTGGATCCCGACCGGCGACGACGCCTTCTCCGGCATCCGCGCCTGGGACGTGTTCACCGCCGACATCCCGCTGCTGGGCACGTGGTCGTCGGCGTCGACCTACACCACGCTGCCCGTCAGCCACCCCGGCCCCCTGCACTTCGACCTGCTGGCGCTGCCGGTGCGGCTGCTGGGCCACGCCGGTGGGACCGCCGTGGGCATGGCGCTGATCAACGCTCTGGCGGTGGCCGGGATCGCCTGGCTCGTCCACCGCCTCGCCGGTGCGCCGGCGGCGACCGCGGCGATGGGCCTGAGCGCGTGCCTGGCCTGGAGCATGGGCTCGGAGATGCTCTACGACCCCTGGAACCCCTACGCCACCCTGTTCCCGTTCGCCCTGTTCCTGGTGGCGGTGTGGGGCCTGATGGCCCGTGACCGGGCGGCGCTGCTCGTGATGGTGGTCGCCGGCAGCTACGTGCTCGAGACCCACCTGTCGTACTCGCTGCTGGTGCCGGGCATGGCGCTGTTCGGCCTGGGCGTGGTGGCCGTGCAGCTGTGGCAGCGCCGGCGGGCCGACCGGGAGGCGTGGCCCGAGCTGCGGCGGCGGGTGCTGCGCTGGGGCGGCGGAGCGGCGCTGCTCACGCTGCTGCTGTGGACGCAGCCGATCGTCCAGCAGTTCACGACCGCCGAGCAGGGCAACCTCACCGGCCTCCTGCGGTCGGCCCAGGAGGGCACCCGGACACCGGGTCTGGGTCGGACGCTGCGGGCGCTGGGCGGCACGCTCGCCGTCCCGCCGGCCTGGCTCCCGCCGTCGTACGGGGAGCCGTCGTTCGAGCTCGACGGCAGCGGGCTGCCGACGTGGCTGGCCGCGCTGGGGCTGGTGGTCCTGGCGGCGCTGCTGGCCGGCCTCGGCCGGCGGGCCCGGCGACGGGGGTCGACGGCGGTGGCCATGGGCGCGCTCATGGGCCTGGCGGCGCTCGTGCTGGGCCTGCTCACCACCTTGCGGGCGCCGATCCTGTTCGAGATGGTGCCCACCTACTTCCGCTGGATGTGGCCGATGGGCCTGGTGCTGTGGCTGGTGGTCGCCGTCGCCGTGCTCGACGAGATCACCGCCTGGCGGTCGTCGCGTGCTGCGGACGACGGCGACGCCGCCGACCCGGCGTGGGTGCTCCGGCTGGCGGTGCCGGGGCTGGTGTTGGCGCTGGTGGCGGGGGTGGCGACGCTGCCCCGGGTCGACCACGGCACCGCGTCGCCGCCGTGGACGATCGCCGCGGTGAAGGCCGTCGATGACGACCTCGCCGAGGCGCTCGAGGACGAGGACGGGCCGCTGCTGGTGGAGCTCACCATCCACCAGTCGTCGACCGCGGCCGGCCCGGCGCTCTTCGCCGTGCTGCAGGACGCCGGCGTCGACTTCTACGTGGAGGACTGGACGCTGGTGCGCCAGCTCGGCGAGCACCGCCGCTACGAGGAGGGCGATGCCGACCGGCGCCTGCGGATCACCGGCGACGGGTCGACCCGGTCGGCCCGCGACGACGAGACCCTGGTGGCCTCCTACTCGCCGCTGAGCCGTTCGGAGCGCCAGGAGCTGCGGCGGCTCGACGAGGAGGTCACCGACCTCGTCGAGGCGCACGGCCTCGTGTGGTCCGGCGACGCCGAGCAGGTCTACGAGGCCATCGACAACCCCGAACGCATGGCCGAGCTGGAGAGCTGGGTGAAGAAGAGCCCGAAGTACCTGGTGGAGAGCGGCATGCTGCGGACGCTGTGGCTGGGCGGCGTGCCGGCGTTCGCCGGCCACCCCCTGCTCGACGTGACCGTCTTCCCGGAGCCCCTCCTCGACCGCTGGGCCCACCTCCAGGACACCCAGGACCACACGCTCCGGGTCTACCTCTCCGACATCGAACCCCCGGACGACGAGGACGGGTGACCGGCCCGACGGCGGAGATCGAGGAGCGCATCCGGGCGTTCGGCCGGAGCCGGCAGGGGCTCGGGGGCGAGGGTGGGTTGTTGGGGGCGTTGACCGAGGTGGTCGCGGTGTACTCGGCGCAGCCGTCGGGGCCTCTGTCGCTGGCGGCGCGGGTGGCGACGTTCGATCCGGGCGAGTTCGCCGCGCTGGAGCAGGAGCGGCTGGCCGTGCGGGTGCCGGCCATGCGGTCGTCCGCCCACCTCGTGCCGACCGCCACGGTCGCCCGGGTCATGGCGGCGACGCGGCCGCCGCTGGCCAGGTTCGCCTGGCACCTCGAGCCGCACGGCTACACCCTCGACGACCACCCCGCCCTCCGCGACCAGGTGCGGGCGGTGGCGACCACGCCGCTCACGTCGAAGCAGCTGCAGGCCGCGCTGGGCTGGTCGTCGGCGCTGGTGCGGGGCGTCGTGCAGATCGCCTCCATGGAGGGCACGGTCGTGCGGGTGGGCGGCTCGGGGCTGCGGTCGAACGCCATCGGCTGGGTGTCGACCGACGCCTGGCTCGGTCGCCCTATCGACGCCGTCGACCCCGACGACGCCCGGGCCTGGCTGGCCGGCGAGTACCTGCGGGCGTTCGGCCCCGCCCGGGCGGAGGACTTCGCCTGGTGGACGTCGTCGACGAAGCCGCGGGCCGCGGCCGCCCTCGCCAGGGTCGCCACCGTCGAGGTGGCACCGGGCCTGCTGCTGCGGGCCGACGACGAGGCCGCGTTCGCCGCCGTCGAGCCGCTGCCGCCCGACCACGTCGACCTCCTGCCGGTGTGGGACGCCTACACGATGGGCTACCCGTCGACCGGCCGGAGCCGGTTCGGCCCGCCCGAGGTGCTCGACCGCCTCTACGACGACGCCGGCAACGGCCTGGGCGTGGTGCTCGCCGGGGGCGGGGCGGTCGGGTCGTGGAACAGCCGCTTCGTCGGTCGCACGATGCAGGTGGACATGGAGGAGCTGGCGCCGTGGACCCCCGCGGTGCGCACCCGGGTGGACGGGCGCCTCGCCGCGCTGGCCGAGCTGCTCGGCGCCGCCGACCTCGAGGTCGTCCCGGTCGCCGGCGGCACCCGGAAGCCCGTCGGCGGCAAGGGCAACCGCCGCTCCTACGTCACCGACTGACCCGAAACCTCGACAGAGATGGCGCAATAGCAACCACTTCTGTCGTGGATTCGATGGGGAACTAGGGCAGCAGCTCGTCCGGGGCCCAGGCGAGCAGCTCCTCGCGGTCGAGGAGGAAGATCCGCAGGCGCCAGTCCACGGCGTTGTCGCTCGGCTCCGGCAGCGACCGCAGCATCCGTCGGATCAGGTCGGGGTCGAAGTCCGGCTGCTCCAGCGGCGTCTCCAGCAGGAGCTCCAGGTTGCGGCGGTCGCCCAGCGCGACCTCGGCGCCGTCGCCGGTGAACCCCGTCAGGTGCTCGCGCACCATGATCCGGCCGGCCTCGGACGCCTGGCCCTCGATCAGCTGCTCCGCCGCCGGCCCGAGCACGACCTCGTCGGTGGCCTCGGCCTCGGCGAGCAGTCCCTCCCAGGCCTCCTCGTCGACGGGCGTCCGGCCGTCGATGTCGACCAGCAGCTCACCGGGCACCCCGTCGACCACGGCCTGGTCGACCTTGAACGCCTTGTCGACCACCAGCACCAGACCGGCTTGGACGTCCGAGGCGTGCGCCAGGTGCGGCCAGTCGACGAACGACACCGAGGCCCACGGGTGCCGGACGTCGAGCCCCCGGTCGTACAGATCGAGGGCCAGCGCCTCCCGCAGCCCGACGTACGTGCCTTCGCCCCGGGACAGCACCGCCACCGGCCCGTCGAGGCGGTCCTGCGACTCCATCACGCCGTCGTCCAGGTCGTCGAGGACGCTCCGGGTGACCGGTGAGTAGGCCGCCAGCAGGGTGTTCGAGCGACGCTCCAGGCTGGGGTTGACGACTGCGGGCAACGCCACGGCCAGTAGGCCGAGGCCCGGCAACACGGCGGCCCGCAGGTCACCCAGCCGGGGCCGGCGGGGCAGCCACGACGCGGTGGCGACGTCGCCGACCAGCAGCACCAGCGCGGTCGTGACGAAGAACGCCAGGACGAAGGCCCAGTGGTAGAAGGGCAGCCGGTACTGCTCGATCCCCACCGGCACCGACGAGCCGTTGACGAGCCCGCCCAGCGCCGCGGCCACGGCCATCGCCACCAGCATCGCCCGGCGACGGTCGCCGGCCCGCCGCCACCGCACCGCAGCCGCCAGCAGCGCGGCCACCACGGCACCGGCCGACAACCAGGTGAGCAACGACGGCGAACCGAAGAACCAGGTGCCGTCGAGCTGGGTCCGACCCAGCAGCGGTGGCAGGCCGAGGGTGTGCAGGACGTGGCGGGACGCGTCGTCGAGCCCCAGCTTGGGGCGGCTGGAGCTGGCGGCGAACCGCCGCAGCCCCGACAGGTTCCCGTCGGTGCCGAACAGCTCCTGCACGATCACCGGCGACCAGACCAGCAGCGCCACGCCCGCCGCGACCAGCGCCGGGCGCACCAGCCGGCGCCACCGCGGCAGCTCCAGCACCAGGAACCCCGCCACGCCGGCGCCGGTCATCAACGCCAGGGCCGGCAGCACGGCGAGGTGCTGCTGCGCGGTGAACGACACGAACAGCGCGGTGAGCGGCAGGAGCCGCAGGTCGCCGCACAGGAGGCACCAGAGCAGCACGGCCGAGCACAGCAGCGGGTAGCCCGAGATGCTGGAGCTGACCGGGTTCGCCAGCGACGAGGCACCGGTGGTGAAGGTGGTGGTGCCGAGCACCACGGCGGCGATCGCCCCGGCGGCCGGCCCGAGCTGGCGGAACATCGCCCAGGCCGCCACCAGCACCGATCCCCCGGTGATCAGCGTCGACACCAGCAGCATCCCGGTGGCCGGCCCGAGCAGGCGCATGAACGGCGCCAGCAGGTAGAAGTGCGACGGCCCGAGGTGGTGCACCAGGTGGCCGTCGACGTAGTCGGCCGACGTCGACGGCTGGCCGACGAGCGGGGTGCGTCCCGTCCCCACGTCGAGGGCCCGCAGGCCCATGAAGGCGGGGTCGCCGGCCGGCACCCAGTCGGGCAGGTAGCGGGCGAACGCCAGCGTCGGGGCGAGGAGCAGCGCGGCGGTGAACGCGGCCGCGATCCAGCGCCCTCGCCGGTCGAGGTCGCTCCAGCGGTGGACGGTCGGCCCCTCGGCCGCGGCCGCCCGTTCGGTTGTCCCGGTCTCCGGCGCCCCATCGTCGTCCCGGAGCTCGTCGTCGGCGAGCACCGCTCCCATAAGCAACCCCCAGTCGCAGCCGACGACGTTAGCGCCACGCCACGCCCCCTAACCTGGCCGAGTGTCGACGCACCATGTCGCCCAGGTGAACATCGGCCGCCTGCGGGCACCCGAGGGGTCACCGCTCGTGGCCGACTTCTTCGCCGCCCTCGACCCGGTCAACGCCCTGGCGGACGCCGCGCCCGGCTTCGTGTGGCGGCTGCAGACCGAGTCCGGCAACGCCACCGACATCCGCCCGTACGACGACGACCTGATGATCGTGAACCTCAGCGTGTGGGAGTCGATCGAGGCGTTGCGGACGTTCGCCTACCGGTCCGACCACCGCGCCTACCTGCGACGCCGGCGCGAGTGGTTCGAGGCGCTGAGCGACGCCTACCTGGCGCTGTGGTGGGTGCCGGTCGGCACCGAGCCCACCCCGTTCGACGCGGTCGACCGCATCGCCCTGCTCCGGGAGCACGGCCCGACCGCCGAGGCCTTCACGTTCCGGGACGCCTTCCCACCGCCGGGCACCTGACCTGAACACTGTCTCTGACAAGTATCCAGAGCGGCCGAGGCACGGTCCGCCTTGTCTCGATCCCCGACGTGCTGTGCTGCCGGAGGCCTCGCAGTTGAGCTGGTCCTCGGCCGCCAAGTACCGGACCCGTGGGCTGCAGGAGCACGCCACCCGCTCGGCCTCTAACGTGCGGGAATGACCGTTATCCCTGCCGATCTCACGGTCGCCGACCCGGCCTCGCTGGGCATCGACACCGCCAAGCTCGACGAGCTGCGCGCCCGGGTGCGCCGGGAGGTCGACGACGGGTTGCTGCCGTCGTGCCAGTGGGCGCTGGCGCGCCACGGCCGGCTGGTGGCGTTCGAGACGTTCGGGCCGCGCACGAACGACACCCGCTACGGCATCTTCTCGGCCACCAAGGCGTTGGTCGCCAGCACCGTGTGGCAGCTGATCGCCGAGGGGTCGATCGACGTGAGCCGGCGGGTGGCCGACCTCATCCCGGAGTTCGCCACCAACGGGAAGGACGGCATCACGATCGAGCAGGTGATGCTCCACACCTCCGGCTTCCCGCTGGCGCCGCTCGGGCCGCCCGCCTGGGACACCAGCGCCGGCCGCCGGGAGGCGTTCGGCCGCTGGCGACTCAACTGGGAGCCGGGCACGGCCTACGAGTACCACGCCACCTCGGCGCACTGGGTGCTCGCCGAGCTGATCGAGACCGTCACCGGCCAGGACTTCCGCGACGTCGTCCACGCCCGGGTCACCGAGCCGCTGGGGCTGCCCCGCATCCTCGGCCTCGCCCTCGACGACCAGGACGGCATCGCCGACCTCGAGCTGTGCGGCGAGCACGCCTCGGCCGAGGAGCTGAAGGCGGCGTTCGGGATCGAGGAGCTGCCGGTCGGCGAGGTCACCGACCAGGTGCTGCTCCAGCTCAACCGGCCCGAGGCCCGGGTGGTCGGCCTCCCCGGCGGGGGCGGCGTCACCACCGCAGCCGTGGTGGCGCTCTTCTACCAGGGCCTGCTCCACAACCAGGCAGGCCTGTGGGACCCCGAGGTGCTGGCCGACGCCACCGGCACCGTCCGCAACGACTTCCCCGACCCGCTCACCCACACGCCCGCCAACCGGGCGCTCGGCGTGATCGTCGCCGGCGACGACGGTCGGGCGCCCTTCCGGGGCTTCGGCCACACCCAGTCGCCTCGCACGTTCGGCCACAACGGTGCCGGCGGCCAGATCGCCTGGGCCGACCCGGACAGCGGCCTGTCGTTCTGCTACCTCACCAACGGCAACGACCTGCACGAACTGCGGCAACCACGGCGGGGCATCGGAATCTCGAGCCGCGCCGCTGTCTGCGTTCGACCCGGTGCGCTAACTTCCGGCGTCGGACCTGACGACGACCACGGGGAGTAGACATGGCGGGTAAGGGCGAGATCTACAAGCGCAACGACGGCAAGTGGGCCTTCCGGGTGAAGGCGTCGAACGGCGAGGTCGTGGCCACCGACGGCGGCCAGGGCTACAACGCCAAGGGCGACGCCGAGTCGACGCTGGCGAAGCTGCTCAGCGGCACCTACGACGGGCCGATCACCGTCCTCGACTGAGTTCGGCCGGACTAGTCCCGCAGGCGCACGTCGAGGTCGGCGTCCACCAGGTCGCCGTACTCGGCGTGCTCCCTCACGAAGCGGTCGACGAAGGGGCACAGCGCCACCAGCGTGCCCCCGCGGCCGCGCACTTCGTCGAGCGAGCTCCGCACCAGGATGCTGCCGAGCCCGCGCCCACCGAAGGCGGGGAACACCTCGGTGTGGGTGAACACCCGGGTGCCCTTCATGTCGCGGTAGGCCGCGAAGCCGGCCAGCTCACCGTCGACGGTGAGCTCGTAGCGGGATCTGTCCTTGCTGTCGGTCACCTCGGTGGTCACGGCGGGGAACCTACCGGCCTGTTGGCGTTCTCGCAGCGAACGATGTGAGGCTGGGCCCATGGCGGCCCGGTCGATGCGTAGCCCCTCGTTGCGACCGTTCGACCCCCATCGCGACCGGGCCGCGGTCGCCCGGCTGTGGGCGTCCGCGCTGGGCGACGACTGGCCCGTGCTGCCCGACGCGGTCGACCGGCTGGGGGCTGGCCACGTGCTGCTGGTGAACCGATCGCTGGTCGGGATGATCGCCGTCGACCCCCGTGGTTCCATCACCTTCCTGGCGGTGGAACCCGCCGAGCAGCGCCGGGGCCACGGCACCCGGCTCGTCGGGCGGGCCCTCGACGACTTCCGCCGGGACGGCCTCGCCGCGGTGCGGGTGGGCAGCGGCGGCGACCACTACGTCTGGCCGGGCGTGCCGACGTCGTGCACCGCGGCGCTGGCGTTCTTCGAGCGGCTGGGCTGGGCGGAGGACGACCGCACCACCGACCTGGTGCAGGACCTCCGAGCCTCCGACGTGGTCGAGCGGATGGAGGGCTACCCGCCGCCCGACGGCGTCGACGTGGCGCCGGCCGGGCCCCGCCTGATGGCCGACGTGATCGCCTTCGAGGACACCCACTTCCCCCAGTGGTCGCGCTACTTCCGGGAGCCCCACGACGGGGTGCTCATCGCCCGCGACCGTCACGGGTCGATCCTGGGGTCGCTGCTGCTCGACGGCCCGGGCCGCACCGCCTCGCCGTACTGGCCGCTGCTGGGCGACCGCTGCGGTGCCATCGGCTGCGTCGGCGTGATGCCCGAGCAGGAGGGTCGCGGCATCGGCACGGCGATGGTGGCGGCGGCCACCCGGCTGCTGGTCGACCGCGGCGTCCACCGGTGCCTGATCGACTGGGTCGTGCGGGTCGACTTCTACGGTCGCCTCGGCTACCGACCCTGGCGCACCTACTCGATGCGCTCGCGCGGCATCTGACGCGCTCCGTGGCCGAACGACCACATCGGGTTGGCTAGCGTGGCCGGCTGATCCAGACGAGGCGGGCAGCCAGGAGCCCCTGTGTCGCCCGCCCACCTCCGCCCGCGGCGCCCCACCACCGACCTCACCGTCACCGTCCTCGCCGTCGGTCTCGTGCTGCTGGCCGCCCTGGGGGCGTGGCGGCTGACCGACCAGGACGACACCTCGTCGGCCGGAGGCCCGGCGCCGCTCCGGGACCTGGCCGCCGGGCCCGCGCCCGTCGCCGCTGCCGCGCCGGACGAGGAGGACGCCGAGGACGAGACGAGCCGGGGCGCCGCCCGCATCCGGGAGGAGAACGCCCGGCCCGGCAACCCCGAGTGGCCCATCGACGACGGCGACGAGCGGCCCCGCGGCGCCGAGGGCTTCACCGACCGGGTCAGCGGCCAGCAGGGCGACACCGTGCGGCTCTACGTCGACACCCGCGCCCCGAGCTTCCTCGTCACCGCCTACCGCCTGGGCCACTACGGCGGGGCCGGCGCCCGGCAGGTGTGGCAGTCTCCCCCGATCCCCGGCCGTGACCAGCCCGACTGCGAGGTCGTGGCCGCCAGCAAGATGGTCGACTGCAGCAACTGGGCGCCGTCGCTGAGCGTCGCGGTGGGCGACGACTGGCTCGGCGGCCAGTACCTGTTCAAGCTCGTCCCGACCACCGGGTCGGCGTCGTTCGTGCCCTTCGTGGTGCGCGACGACCGCAGCCGGAGCGACGTGCTGGTGATCAGCGACGTCACCACCCTGCAGGCCTACAACCGCTGGGGCGGCCACAGCCTCTACGGGGGCGACGGCGGGCGCTCGACCGTGGTGAGCTTCGACCGGCCCATGGACACCGGTTGGGCCATGTCGGGCATCCTCGGCGACAGCTACAACGTGGGGGTGATGGTCGAGTCGCTGGGGCTCGACGTGAGCTACACCACCAACGTCGACCAGCACGCCCGGCCCGAGCTGATGCGCGACCACAAGGTGATCGTCTCCGGCGTCCACGACGAGTACTACTCGCTGGAGATGCGCGACGGGCTGGAGGCGGCCCGCGACGCGGGCGTCAACATCGTGTTCCTCGGCGCCAACGCCGTGTACCGGCGCATCCGGCTGGAGCCGTCGCTGATCGGCCCCTACCGCCACCAGGTGAACTACCGCTCGGCCGACGCCGACCCGCTGAACGGCGTCGACCCCGACCGGGTGACCACCAGCTGGCGGGAGGGGCCCGCCGCCCGGCCGGAGAGCTCCCTCACCGGCACCTACTACGAGTGCAACGAGGGTGGGATGCGGGCCGACATGGTGATCGTCGACGCCGCGGCGTGGATGTTCGAGGGCACCAACGTGACCTCCGGCCAGCACTGGCCCGACGTGGTGCGGGAGGAGTACGACCGGGTGACGCCCTCGGCCCCGACGCCGCCGGGCATCCAGGTGCTCGCCCACTCGCCGCTCACGTGCCGGGGCGAGGCCAGCCACTCCGACATGGCGTACTACACGGCACCCGGCGGGGCCGGGGTGCTCAACACCGGCACGCTGGGCTTCGAGCCCCGGCTCGGCCCGCTGTGCGCGCCCGCGGACCTGACCCCGGCCCGCTGGGAGTGCCAGCTCCGCCAGATGGTCGCCAACGTCGTCACCGACTTCGCGACCGGCCCCGCCGGCGACCGCCACCCGTCGCAGCCGAACCTGGCGGAACTGGGGATCAGGTGATCGGCTGATCAGCCGAGCAGGCGGCGCACCTCGGCGGCGAAGGTAGCGAGGAGGGCGTCGGCCGCTGGCTGGTCGAAGTCGGTGCCGTCGTAGGCGAGGCGGGCGACGAGGCCGCCCTGGGGGTCGTGGTGCACGCCGAGGTGGGCCCCGTAGGCCAGCGACTGCGTGTTCCTCCCCTCGTTCGCCGCCACCCGGCCCACGGCGTCGCCGAAGCGGAACGCCGAGGTGATCGCCTCGCACGGCAGGTAGAGGAACACCCGGAACCACGACGGCTCGACGCCGAGCACGCCCGGCACGAGGGCCGGGGCGAGCGTCGCCAGGTCCTGCACCGTGACCTGCGCCCGCGAGTAGGCGGCGGCGACCACGTCGCGCACCCGGGTCACCAGCGCCGGCGACGGCTCGCCGTCGACCACGCCGATCCGCAGCAGGGTCGCGTAGAGGAAGGGCCCGGGCAGGTTGCGGATCGCCGGGTGGTCCCGCTGCTCGAACGCCGACATGACCGGTAGGTCGCGGGCGTCGGTGGTCGACGCAAGGGTGCGGGCGTAGGCCGCCAGCAGCGCCGCGAACGTCGTGCCCTGGGACCGCTCGGCCCAGGCGGCCAGCGCCGCGAGCTCCTCGGCGTCGAGCAGCGGCCGGCTCAGCTGCCGGCCCGACGGCGGGCGACCGGGCTCGAACGGTAGCGCCCGGCGGTAGGTCGGCGGCACCAGGCCGTCCAGCGCCGTGGCCCAGCCCCGATGGTCGTGGTCGGCCCGTTCCGCCAGCCGCTTGCGCTGCCAGACGGCGTAGGCGCCGTGCTGCAGCGGGACGGGCGGTGGCCCCTCGCCCCGCCGCCGGGCCGTGTAGACGGCGGCCAGATCGCGCATCGCCAGCGCCGCCGACGACTGGTCGGCGACCGCGTGGTGCAGGGTGAGCCCGACGAGGTGCTCGGCGTCGTCCACCCGCACCACTCCCCCGCGCACCAGCGGCGGCTCGTCCACGGGGATCGGCCAGCTCGGCCCCCCGGCGACCGGGCGCTCGTCGCCCGCCACCAGGCGCTCGAGCCGGGCCTCACCCGTCGGGAGCACCTCCTGCCACACCTCGTCGCCGTCCGCCACGAGGCGGGTGCGCAGCAGCTCGTGCCGGTCGACCAGCTCGGCGTAGGCGCGGTCGAGCACGTCGACGTCGAGCGGGCCCCGCACGCGCACGGTGACGCTCGTGGTCTCCGTCGGGTGGGTCATCACCCCGGGCATGAGGCCGTCCAGCTGCACCAACGACCGCTGGAAGACCGAGGCGGGCCAGCGCTCCATGGCGCCCCAAGCTGCCACAGGCGGCGACGTCAGGCGGCGCGGACACCGCCGACCTGGGCAAGCCCGAGGTCGGCGAGGCAGCCGTCGAGCAGATGCTCGAGCCCGGCGGCGTGAGCGTCGGAGCTGGCGACCACGGCGTACACGAACCGGCCGCGAGGCGGGCGCACCGTGCTGGCGGTCAGCGGCAGGATCCCCGGGGTGCCCTGGCGGACCAGGCAGTCGGCCCGCTCCAGGGCGTCGGCGAGGCGGGAGTGGTCGTGGTCGTCGGGCACCTCCACCTCGCGCACGGCGATGGCCGCCCGCAGGCCGTCGACCTGCACGCGGCGGTCGAGGTCGAGGCACAGGCGGCCCATCGAGAGCCGGGCGTTGATCTCCAGCAGCGGCACCAGCCGGCCGTCCTCGAGGACGAGCGCGTCGACACAGACCGGACCGTGGTAGCCCGCCGCCGCCAGCCGCTCGCCGACCGCGCCCATCGTCTCGCGGTGCCCGTGGCCGGCCAGGTGCCGGACCAGCGCCGCGGGTGCGGGTCGGGAGCCGCTGTAGCCGAAGCGGGTGCCGGCCCGGGCCTCCACGTGACCGCGCCAGGTCATCGTGCCGTCCGGGGCGAGGTCGAAGTGGGCCGACACGTCGGCCTGCTTCGGCAGCCACGGCTGGACGAGCAGCTCGACCCGTCGACCGTCGGCCTCCTGCCGGGCCACGGCGCGGGCGATCGCGCTCAGCACCCGCGGCGACGCCACCGGTACGCAGCCCCGCCCGGACACGCCGAACGGGTCCTTGACCACCACGGTCCCCGACCCGAGAGCGGTCACCGCGGCCTGCAGCTCGGCCGCCGAGCGGGCCACCACGCCGGCCCCGGCGAGCCCCAGCTCGGTGACCAGCCCGTTCGACCAGGTCTTGGAGTTGACCGTGCGCACGGCGGCGGCGGCGGGCGGCGGTCCCAGGGGCGAGCCGAGGCGCCGGGCCAGCTCGATGGTCTCCGGCAGCCAGGCGTAGGGCTCCACCTGGCGGGGCAGGAGCGCCAGCTGCGAATCGTGGGCCAGCAGGCGGGCCTCGACCGTCTGCCCCGAGCAGCACGGCGAGGTGTGCCCGGACACGAAGCCGGCAGCGGCCAGCGTGCCCCGGAACCGCTGGGGCAGGCGCTCGTTGGTGACCAGAACGTCGTCGGGTGAGCACAGCACGGCGAGCGCCTCGTCCATGGCCCGCACCACGTCGGCGGCGTGCGGATCGACGATGCCGGGCAGGTCGACGAGGTCGTCAGGTCGCCAGACCTGCTCTGCGTCGAACGTTCCCAGCCGTAGCACTCCCGCGTGCATCCCGACCCCCTCTGTCAGCACGCGCAGCGTATCGGCGTTCCTGGCTAACTGTCCAGGAACTTGTACGTTCGTTCAATTTGGACCGCGCGTGCCGCCCGCGCTGGTCAGTCGATCCGGGCCATCCGGCGGCGCGACACCCACACGAACAGCGCACCGGCGCCGACGAGCCCGGCACCGATCGGCAGCTGGTGCCCCAGGTCGCCACCGGTGACCGGGAGGTGCCGCACGCTGGGAGGGGCGGTGCTCGGCGGCACCGAGCTGCTCGGCGTCGACGTGGAGGAGCTGGTGGTGGACGACGAGGTGGTCGTCGATGTGGACGTCGACGTGGTGGTGCAGTAGCAGGTGGTCGGGGGGACGCAGCACGTGGTCGGCGGGACGCAGCAGGTGGTCGGCGCGCAGTTCGGCTGGCACGTTGTGGCCCCCGGGCCACCGAGGCTGATGGGGATGTCGGCGTCGAGGGTCAACGCGTTGCCCGACACCACGCCGTCGCCCTGCGCCCCGGAACCGGCGGCGTCGCTGCCGATGGAGATGGGCAGCGTGGTGCAGCCGTTGACGCCGGTGCCGAACAGGGCGCTGAGCAGCCCGCAGATCGTGACGGGCACGTCGAGGTCGACGTTCACCACGTTCCCCGCGAGCACGCCGTCACTCGACGACCCGGACGGAGCGTCCTGGGCCTGGGCAGGAGCTACGCCGACGACCAGCAGCAGCCCTGCCGCAAGAAGCGCTGTCCTTGCCAGCTTCTCGACCAAGATGTGCACTCTGACTCCTAGCTAAGGATGAGTCGTACCGGACCACCCAGAGCGGGCACCTTAGTACCGAGAGTGGTAGCGAGGGTGCATCCCCGGGTACTGCATCCGGGTGTTCCTGGCCCGACCAGCAGTTGCCCGCCCCGCCTGCCTGGTCGTCGCGCTCGTGGGCCAGGCGCTGCTCCCCTCGGCGAGCGTCGCGACGACCCCGCCCGTGGCCTCGGCCCCGATCCCCCGCAGCGTGTGGCTCTACGAGCCCGACCCGGCCGCGCTGCCGGCGGTCAACTCCCGGCTCGACGAGGTGCTCGACCTGGTCAACCCGGTCAATGGGCTGCGGATGGCCGACACGGAGATCCGCATCCACGTCATCCCCGAGGACTGGCGGCTGACCGACCTGCCGCCCTGGTCGAACCTGAGGGGCGCCCGGCTCCCCGACCCGAACCCCTTCGACGGCTACACCGAGACCCGCACCTACGACACCCTCCGCGGCCTCGGCCCGCCGTCCTGCATCGACGGGCCGCTCGAGATCGCCCTCGGCGAGGAGCTGCTGGTCCCGAGCCCCCAGGGCGGCAGCGACGTGGGCAAGATCCTGGTGCACGAGGTGGGCCACGGCATCGAGTGCAGCCTCACGCCGACCCAGTCCCAGATGCTCGACAGCGCTTACGATGCGGCCGGTGCGCGGTTCCCCACCGGCATGGTGGGCGACAACCCGACCTACTCGGCCTCGACCCGGCGGGAGTACTTCGCCGAGGGCGTGACCTCGTGGTTCGAGGCCGCTCGCGGGCCGACCTACCGGCGGGCCTGGCTGCGGGAGAACGACCGGGCGCTGTACGACCTGATGGCGGAGGTCTTCGCCGTGCCGCCCCCGCCGCCGCGGTGCGACACCCGCCGGGCCACGCTGGTGATGCGACCCGGCGCGGGCCCGCTCACCGGCACGCCGGGCAACGACGTGATCATGGGCACCCCCGGCGACGACGTGATCAACGGGGGCGGGGGTGACGACCTGATCTGCGGCGAGGATGGGAACGACGCCATCCGCGGCGGCTACGGCGCCGACCGGCTCTACGGCGGGCCGGGCGACGACACCCTCGACGGCGGGGCCGCCGACGACGTGCTGTCGGGCGACGCCGGCGAGGACTCGCTCACCGACATGTCGGGCGGGAACCGCCTGCTCGGAGGGGCCGGAAGGGACCGCTGCGAGGCCGAGGCGACGGCCGAGATCACCAGCTGCAACGAGCCCGAGCCCCCTCCGCCGACCACCACGACCACCCGCCCACCCGAAACTTCGACAGAGATGGCGACATAGCGACCATCTCTGTCGAAGTTTCGTGGTCGGGGGGTCAGGCGAACGGCAGCGCCGGGGGCACGGCGGGAGGGACGAGCTCGAGGCTGTCGAACTGGATGGCCGGGTTGGGGGCCGAGAAGCGGACGGTCCACATGCCCGGCGAGGGGAACGACACGGTGCCGGCGTAGCGGCCGTCGGCGTCCCAGGGGGTCAGGACGACCGGAGGCAGCGGGCCCTGGGGGCCGAGGATCGACGCGGTCAGGGCCGTGGTGGCCGGGTCGGCCGGGTGGCCGTCGCCGCTCCAGGTGAGGCGGACCACGAAGTGGACGTCGGTCGGACCGGTGGGATGGCGGCCCTCCACGACGAGGACGCCGGAGCCCTCGTGGGCCTCCGAGCCGACGGCGTCGGCACTGGTCGCGGTGGTGTCGGCGGCATCGGGGCGGGGTGCGGCGAGCGCAGCGCCGCCGGTGAGGGCGAGCACCTCGGAGAGGAGCAGGGCGACGATCGCGCCGCGGGCGAGACGTGACGACATGGGGAGATCTCCTGGGTGGGTCGGGGGCGAAAAATGCGGCGTCCCGGGCAGCCGAAGCCACCCGGGACGCCGCGGGACTGCTACCTCGTCAGACGCAGGGCGGCATCGGAGGGGGGCAGGGAGCCGGCGGGCACGGCGGTGCCGGGGGTGCCGGAGGGCACGGCGGCATCGGCGGGACCGGCGGAACCGGAGGCACCGGCGGGATCGGCGGGATCACGACCGGGGGGACCGG